>JAAZMA010000344.1 GCA_012799055.1 Tissierellia bacterium | reverse complement strand
TGCTTGAAAGATTTGAAGCTGATACTTCCAACACTGTTATTGGTATGGAAGCTACTGGTCATTATTGGGTTAGCCTTTATTCTTATCTATTGGATCTTGGGTTTTCTGTAAATGTTATTAACCCCACTCTACATTTTATATAATTAGATATGTATAAAAGCTTTTAGTTTCGTCATTATTTAACAGTTCATTTTCGTTCTATTCTTATATTTTGATACATTTCCAACTTATTTTACCCGTTCCAGTCCCAGTTCCGTTCAAAATATATTGTTATTATATTAATTTTCTTAAGATATGTTATTATCATATATTAAAACCAGTCTGGAGTATTTATAAGCTACACTATAACTAAATTAAACTCTCACCCTTGTTGCAACTCTTTGTTCTATAGTGTTCTTAATCTTATTATAAATTCTTAAATCTTTATCTTCGCTCTCCAATACAACTACTATAGCATATTTTTGTGTTTCATCTGACCAATTTTTTTTCGAATTTACAACTAAGTATAAATTCTCATTATGAAAGTTTGAATCCCTTGTGAATTCAAAAGTAGATTTTTGTAATGTTCCATTTCCCCTAATCATTATACCTGGATTTAAGTCACAAACGTATTTATCTTCTACTGATATTCGTTCTTCTTTACCTCTTTGTGTTTCAAAAGCAGCTATAACTTCTTCTCTTGTTTTTCCCTTTATTAATTTATAATCCATATTAATTCCTATATAATCCAATCTTGTATTTCTAACTGGGGGATTAAATGCTAGAGAAACTGTAACTTTCTTTTTCCCAAATGATTTTCTGAATTCTTCTGGTATTGGAATTTCGAATATATGCATATTGTCTGGTTTTATAGCATCTTCATCTGATTTAATATCTGCAAAAAGAACCACCCTATTATCTAGCGAATTTAAACACAAATCTTTATCAGGATACCCATAGCCTGCTGTATAATGTAATAATTTATTATAATTACTCTTATCTCTATACAAAAATTCTTCTAGAATTTCTTCTTTTTTTTCAGAAACTTCTTTTATTTGTTTTTTTAATTTTTCTGGAATATCAGCTGAACTTGCAAGTATTGCACGCATTAAATTATTCGATGCTTTTGGATATAAATTTAAAAAACATGCCAGTATATGCGAGATATATGGTGCTGCAAAACTTGTCCCAACATCCCATGCAAAAAAACCATTATTATCATTATTAAACAATAACTTTGATAGGCCCCAATTTAATATTGGTTTATGCTTTCCTCCAATTTGAGGATAAATAGCCATATCTCCACCATACGCAACAAATTCTGGTTTTATAGCATTCATAACTCCTGGACCGATTCTAGTAATACTAGAAAGATCATCTCTTCCAGTTATACTTAACCTCTCTAGCCTTTCAGGTACTTGATAGACTTCGTTAGAAATTGCTATTGATCCTACTGTAATTGATATAGCTGAATTTGCAGGTTCAATTATTCTACATTCTTTATTCTTATAAAAATATGTAGGATAATTAGATGAAATATTGTCATAGCTATCATATAGTTCATAACGATAATTACCTGCAGATACTACAAAAACTACATCATATAAATACTGTAACTCATCTAAAACACACGCCCATGCTTTGGGTTTAAGACCATCATATATGTAATCAATACTTCCTTGCGATAAATTAAAAATCCTACATCCATACTCACCATGAAAATATTCAACAATATCTTTCATTTGATTAGGAATTAACTTTTCATAAAAATTAGAATATCTAGAGTAAACCATCTTTAAATATGGTTGCTGTTCCTTTGGGAAATGGGATATCAATTCTTCAAAAGATATTTCTCCATCTTCAAATTTCATAATAAATTCCATTGTCTCCCATGAAAATTCTCCTAACTGATTAGACACTTCCTTCTTCCATAACTCAAAAGTATCAGTATACTGTCCATCATGTATTTTAGCATTAAATAAAAAAATTTCTGGTATGAATATATCATCATATGAAAAATCTCCATATTCGCATATTGAAGCTACTTTTGTACCATGTCCATCAAAATCATTAGTGGAGCCTTCATACTTCTCTGAACAATAAAAGGTTTTTGAATCCCCTATTACGCCTCTCAACAGTGGATGTTGCATAAAAATCCCACTGTCTATAATGCATATAGAAGATGATTTTTCAGGATCTAATTTACTAGTATCATAATCTATTTGATCCAAAGATATATTCCTAGTTAACTCAATTTTATTGTGCAATATATTAAATTTGGGTACATCTTCTATCTTATAGACCAAAGGATGTTCAAGTATCTTATCTAATATACCATCAATAAGTTTAATCCTTGCTAATACAACAGAGCTTCCAACATATGTGTCACATACTCGTCCTTTGTTTTCTAAAACAAATCTTTTAAATTCATTCATCTTCTCTTTCGATTTATTTATATTATCAAATACCCATAAATAACAATCCACATAATCGTTATCATTTATATTTTCTATATCTAATCCTAGTCTGTCTTCTCTAGACCATTCACTTATACTTTTTATGATTTCAAATAAATCTTGATTCTCTATTTTTGTTTTAGCTATCTTTCCTTGTTTATAATTATCTAGTGCTTTTTTAAAGTTATATAATCTCAAATCATCAGCAAACAATACCTGTAATTCTTTGGTCTCTTTATTTATTATCTTAACTCCAAAATATTCTAATTTTTCTTCATCTTTTTCGTTTAATACATATCCGGTTTCTAGTTCTAATTTCATTACTAAGTAAGGTTGAAATTCAAAAAGAGCACTTTTTTCTTTTGCCCCTTCAATTTGACTATCAAGTGCATCTAATAAAAAAATTGCATGATCAAAATTATCCTTAGGACTAGGAGATGTGCCAAAACCTCTTCTCTTTTTTCTTTCCCTATCTTTAATTTTAACTCTATTAAATTTTATATGTTCCAACCCTACACCTCCTAATTAATTCCTCTTATTATTTTCTTTCTTTCTTTTTCTTTTATAATTATTTCTGTAAATAATTCATCTGTAATAGAGCATTCTTGCTTTAATATCATTTTTTTAGTTGCTTCTAAACAAATTCGCTCTATATCCGCATATGATGACCCTTCCAACGCACTAATGTGATTATCAATATTTAATTCTTTGTAAGGGTAATTTCTAAGTTTTAGCTTAATTGTATTTTTTATAGCTTCTTCATTCGGATTGCCAAATAATATTATTTCATCAAATCTTCTCCACAAGGCCTTGTCAATTATCGTTTCGTAATTCGTTGCCGCTATAATTATACTATCCTTGGGAAAATTATCCATTAGCTGGAGAAAACTATTAACAACTCTCTTTAATTCTCCATGTTCTGAATCAAGAGATCTACTTTTACCTATCGAGTCAAATTCATCAAAAAATAATACCCATTCTCCTTCCTTGGCAAATTCAAAAACCTTTCTCAAGTTTGTAGATGTTTCACCTAGGAAAGATGATATTACACTATCAAATCTTGTATATAATAAAGGCAACTGTAATTCATTTGCAATTGCCTCGGCGGTTATTGTTTTTCCACATCCTGGCGGACCACAAAATAGAATTTTAGTTTTAGGATATAATTTATATGTCTGTAATATATCTTTTTGTTCAAATTCACATATTATATCATCTATTTTTTGCTTATTTTCAGAGGTGAGTATTATATCTTCCAATGATAATTTAGGAAACTTCATATCCATCAACTGAAATCCCGACTCTTTATCTACAGGTAATTGTTTGCTATTAAAATCCCTGCTTTTCAATATAGTGTTAAAATCATCACTAAACAGTGCTTTATATAATTTATCAGCTAATAAGTAATGATTTTTTTTTCTTTCATCCTCAATTATATCATATGCTATTTTTGTAAACTCAACTTGATCATTTTCTTTAAATGCTTTAAATAATTTTATTAAGCTATCTCCCGAAGCCATACAACTCACCTCTTTCTTACTAGTTCATCTACTAAAGTTATATATTATATATAATCGTTTAGATATTATCATTAATTAATTTTAAAAATACATCTAATAGTATCTATTATATCTCAATTTAATTATTTTAACATCTATTACTCGAATTTTACTACATACAATATTAATAAATCAAATATTTTTACTCTTACTAAACATATTAAATCCTTAAATCACTATTAAATTCTTTGCCGTCAGTGTTATAAGTTGCATCAAAAACTAAATCAGAAAGCCACTTTTTAAATGAATCATTATCTTGATACTGCTTGAATATTTCAATATTATCTGTCATCATATTCATAATAACTCTACCTAGTGCCCTTTCACTTTCTAGTTTGGCATTTTGTTTAT
>JAAZMA010000181.1 GCA_012799055.1 Tissierellia bacterium | reverse complement strand
TACATTACCAAAATTAGAACTGGCAGTCATTTTAATATATTTAATAATATTACCAAATACTCTTCTACCTTCAATTACACCTTGTTCCAATACATTTAAATCTTTTTCCAGTAGTATTATATCAGCAGATTCCTTGGCAATATCCACTGCTGTATCTACAGAAATTCCCACATCTGCTTGTTTCAATGCTTGGGCATCATTTATACCATCTCCTAAAAATCCAACAGTATGACCATTATCTTGTAATATTGAAACAACCCTTTCTTTTTGCACAGGGGATAGTTTGGCAAATATACTGGTTTCCTCTACTACTTTAGATAATTCTTTATCAGTCATATTTTCCACATCTACACCTAATACTACATTATCTATAGGAATACCCACATCTTTGCAAACTTTTTTAGTAACTTCTTCATTATCTCCAGTTAATACCTTTACCTTAACCCCATGATTTTGTAATGCATTTATGGCCTCTGCTGCAGTATCCTTTGGTGGGTCTAAAAATCCTATATAGCCCATTAAAACCATATTACTTTCATCAGCTACAGAAAAAGTATCCTCATCTGGTATATCATTTTTTTGGGCAATAGCTAAAACTCTCATACCATCATCATTCATTTTATTTACCATTTCCATTACCTGTTTCCTTAATTCATTAGTTAGTAAAACCACATCTCCATTTAGTTCTACTAAGGAACAAATAGATAACATTTCTTCAACAGCACCTTTAGTTACTAATTGACGTTTATTGCCTTCAGATTTTAAAACTACGGACATTCTTCTTCTAGTAAAATCAAAGGGAATTTCGTCTACTTTTTCATATTTTTTATCTAAGTCCCCAAAACCTTTTCTTCACCAAATTCTATAACTGCTAAATCTAACAAATTTTTAAGACCAGTTTGATAATAACTATTTAAATAAGCATGGCGTAATACTCTATCATTTTCCCTACCTAATACATCTAAATGTTTTTCTAATACAATTTTATCCAGTGTCAATGTACCAGTTTTATCTGTACAAAGTACATCCATAGCCCCAAAGTTTTGTATAGAGTTAAGTCTTTTAACTACGGTTTTCCTCTTAGATAAGGATATGGCTCCTTTAGCTAAATTAGTGGAAACTATAGTTGGAAGCATTTCAGGTGTGAGACCTACTGCTATGGATATGGCAAATAGAAAAGCCTCTAACCAATCTCCTTTGGAAATACCATTAATTAAAAATACTATTGGCACCATAATTAACATAAATCTTATTAATAAATAGGAAACAGATTTTACCCCTTTTTCAAAGGAAGTCTCTCCCCTATCTTCCCATATAGATTCTGCAATAGTACCAAAATAAGTTTCATTCCCAGTTTCAAGAACTATGGCAGTAGCTGAACCACTTACAACTATAGTTCCCATTAAAAGTATATTATCTAAATCAGCAATACCCTTTTCATAAATATGTCCTCTGTTATCAGGAAATTTCTCTACAGGTTCAGACTCTCCTGTTAGAGAAGATTGGGAAATAAATAAATCTTTACAAGAAATAATCCTTAAATCTGCAGGAATTAAATCTCCAGCAGCCAAATGAACAATATCTCCAGGTACTATGTCTGACATAATAACTTCTTTTCTTCCAATATCTTTTCGTAAAACTGTGGCAGTAGTAGGAACTAAATCCTTTAATTTATCTGCCTCCATTCTAGACTTATATTCTTGGAAAAATTTAAGCAATACACTAATAACAATCATTGTCAAAATAATTAAGATTGTCATGAAGCTTTCTTCGCCTGGTGCCGCAAACAATATATCTGTAAAATAACTTACGAACACGATCACTGCAAGTATTAGTACGAAAGGGTCTAAAAACGATTTTAATAGGTAAATATACCAGGGACTCTTCCTTTCATATTCAATTTCATTGGCACCGAAGAATTCTAATCGAT
>JAAZMA010000081.1 GCA_012799055.1 Tissierellia bacterium | reverse complement strand
TTTATTTTAGGTATTTCTACTTCTACAGCTTTTGTATGGAGGTTTTCCGGTTGTAGAAAAATAAAGCCATTTGGCTCTTCTACATCACAGTCTATATAATTGGCTTTTAATAATAGTGCTAAATTTGTGGATATGGTGGTTTTCCCTGTGCCTCCTTTCCCACTAAGTACTACAATATTCATTTAATGTCCTCCTTTGTGAGATGGTCCTGCTGATTTAATTTCCTCTAATTTCCCTAGTTTATAGTTTTGGATTAATTCTTTTATAGGAATATCCTCCCCCTTATACATTTTAATTTCTGAATCCTTTAATAAATCATAGGCATTTGGTCCAAAGTTTCCAGATATAACTACATCAATAGATTTTTCTATTAATTGTTGTGCTGATGCAATTCCAGCTCCACCACTGGCAGTGTGGCCTTTGTTTTCTATGGCCTGAAATTCATCATTTTCTATATTGTAAATAATAAAATATTCAGCCCTTCCAAATCTTAAATCCATATTATTGTCTAAATCGTTTCCCTTTGATGATAATGCAATTTTCATTTGTTTTCCTCCTTCACCTAAGAGGCCTAGAACTATTTCTTCCAGTCCAACTCTTTTTAGTAGTTATTAGCATATGCCATTATAAATATTATATTATTGTATTGGGTATATGTCAATAAGTCTTTTAAAAAAAGAGACCTACTGGTCTCTAGGGTATTTTTTTAAATTCTATGGTCCAATTAATTCCTGTACCTATATTATAGGCCTTGGCAAAATTACCTTGATTTATAGCTACTGCCATTCTAAGAAGGGAGTTTACATAGATTATAGGCTCACTTACATATACATCGGCAAAGGATTTTCCATAAGATATTCTATTATTGTATGCTATAATGGAATTGTTTTTTATTAAAACCTCTATTATATCTCCATATTTAAAGCCCATAGATACAAAGTCTTCTCTAGTTATATTAGTCCATAGGCTTCCAAATCTTACATCTAAAATATCAATATTTCCTTTAATACTGTCTTTAGATTTTATTACTGGTCCTAAATCTAATTCTACTATATTTTCCACACTTAATTCCTTGCCTACATCCTCAAATTTTATTTTACCTGAGGCTAGTTTTGCCCCAGTATAGGCAAATATATCTCTACCGTGGAAGGTATGGGAGTAATGGGAATCAGCTCTTCTATGATAGTCTTCCTCTATTTCTCTAATTTGTTCTATTCCTACATATCGTTTTAAATGGGTAAGGCTTCCATTATCAGGTGTAACTATATAGTGGCCATATTTAGTTTTGGCTACTACAGATTTTCTATTGGAACCAACTCCAGGGTCTACTACTGATATAAATACAGTTCCTTCTGGCCAGTACTCTACAGTTTGAAATAATCTATAGGAGGCATCCCATAAATTGTAAGGTTCTATATCATGGGTTAAATCGTATATTTTTAAATCTATATCTACTTCATGGGCTACACCAATCATAGCCGCTACTGCACCATCAGATAGCCCAAAATCACTTTGAAGTACCAAAAGTTTTTTCAATATTTTCCCTCCCTATTTTGTAAATATTACTTTCCATTCTGGTCCAAAACCCACTGAAAATTCCTCTGTAAAACTGCCCATATTTACAGCTAGGCCTATTTTCATTAATTCATTATTATATATTATAGGTTTACCCTTTTCTCCATCTCCAAAGGCAGCTTGAAACAATATATTTTCATTAAATACTAATTTGTCTTTACAATATATTTTTGTACTAATTATATCTCCATAGGAAAAACCAGCCTTATTAAAATCCTTTAAATTAATATTGGTCCAAAGGTTTCCAAAATTAGGATCAGATATTTCCAATATTCCCTCTACATGGTGGTTTTCAATATTGGCTTGGTATATGGGATGTTCTACTATTTCCTCCACTGGATAGGAAGGCCCTACTTCCTCAAAACTAATAATTCCACTGGCAAGCCTAGCAGCACAGTATCCGAATAAATCTCTACCATGAAATATACTAACTCCTTCTGTACCTTTTCCCCTTAATCTGTTTTTATTTTCGTCTATTTCTCTTATTTCTTCAATTCCTACAGTTCTCTTTATATGGGTAAGGCTTCCATTGTCTGGCGTAACAATATAATATCCATCTTTAGTTTTAGCCACAGAAGCCCTTCTTTTAGTGCCTACTCCAGGGTCTACTACAGATACAAATATGGTTCCCTTTGGCCAAAATTTCATATATTGACGAAGTCTATAGGATGCACTCCAAGTGTCAAATTTAGGAATTTCATGGGTTCCATCTATGATTTCTAAACTTCTGTCTACACTTTTAACTACACCATACATGGCGGCTACTGCCCCTTCTTTATAAGTAAAATCTGTTTGAAAAACTAATATTGGTTTCATAATGACCTCCTCTATATAAATGGATTATAAAATCTACTTTTATTTATAAATACAGATACAGCTATACTTAATATAAAAATTACAATAGATATAATAATGGCTATATAATCCCCCTTATTCATTTCTTTAGCAGAATACCAGGTTCTAGTTTTTTCCTTAGAAAAACCCCTTAAATCCATAGCATTACTAATGACTTCTATTCTGTCTAAGGTGGAAAATATTAAGGGTATAATTATTAATAAAGCATTTTTTACCCTATCTTTAAATTTTGCCTTTCTAGATAGTTCCAATCCCCTAGCCTGTTGTGCCAAAGTAATGTCTTTATAATCCCTTTGAATATCGGGAAAGTACCTTAAAGTAAGGGCTACTGCATAGGCTGCTTTATAATTTACCCCTACTCTATTTAGGGATGCTGCAAATTCACTGGGATTAGTAGTTAATAGAAATATTAATCCTAAAGGTATAACTGACACGTATTTCATTAATTTTGTTGTCTGATAAAATAACTGCTCCCAAGTTAGTGTATATCTTCCAAATAAATGGACTATTTCATGACGGGTGCCATAGATTTCTACCCCTTCTTCTGGGGAAAATAAAAAGGTTATAATTGCATTTATGGCTATAAATATGGCTACATATATTACCATTAGCCTTATTTGAGAATACTTTATTTGGGATACTTTTAATATATATAGGGAAAATATGGTTATTCCAAGTATTACCCTAATATCGTAGGAAAACATAACTGCAAAGGTTAAAAATAAAAATCCTATTAATTTAGTAAGTCCTGATAATCTGTGAATAGGAGTGTCTAATTGATTATAGGAAAAGAGTTTACTCTTCATTCCTAAATCTCACCCACCTTTCGTAGTCTATAAAGTGCTGTACAAATTCCCCTTCTTTATCTATATTTGCCATATGGGCTAGATGAAATAAAGATGTTTCCTTTAAATTTGCATATTGAATTATTTCTGTATCTGTTAAAACTATGGAAGATTTTGTATCTGCCACTATTTCTCCATTGGTTAAAACTATGGATCTAGGAGTGTACTCTAACATTAAATGCATATCGTGGGTTATGAGAATAATAGTAACTCCTAATTTATTTATCTCCCTTAGGAATTCCATAATTTCTGTATAATGTTTGTAATCCTGCCCTGCCGTTGGCTCATCTAATATTATAATTTTTGGATTTAGTACTAATATGGATGCTATGGTAACTCTTTTTTTCTGGCCATAGCTTAAGGCAGAAATAGGCCAGTCTATAAAGGGAGCTAGTCCACATATTTCTAGGGATTTTTCTACTCTTTCTTTGATTTCTTCCTCATCTACTCCCCTAAGTCTAAGGCCTAGGGCAACCTCATCATATATAAATTGTTTGGAAATCATTTGATTAGGATTTTGTAAAACTAAGCCAATAATTTCCGCCCTTTCCTTTATAGATAAATCCTTTATATTTTCTCCTCTATAATAGATATTTCCACTATCCTCTCGTTCAAATCCACATATGACTTTAGACAAGGTGGATTTTCCTGCTCCATTTTTGCCTACTATAGATACCATTTCCCCTTCTTTTATATCTATATTTATATCCTTTAGATTATTTCTAATTCCATCATAGGAAAAATTCACATTTTCTAACTTAAGTATAGATTCCCTAGATTTTTCCTCTTCTAATTGAAAATTAGTTTTATTCCAAAGTCCTATTTTGTTTTCTAAGCCTTCTATGTTTAAACTCCATATATGGCCTGGTTTCATATCTTCATTTACATTTATTCCTGCATATTTTAAAGCAGTTACATATAATGGTTCACGAATTCCATTATCTATTAATAAAGAAGAAGATACTAAAGCATGGGGATTCATATCTGCTAATATTCTACCATCATTTATAAGGATAATCCTATCTATGTCCCTATGAAGTACATCTTCCAATCTATGTTCTATAATTATTATGGTCTTATTAGAATCCCTGTGTATTCCATCAATAATTTCTATGGCTGTTTTCCCTGTTGCAGGATCTAAATTGGCTAAAGGTTCATCAAATAATAGTATATCTACATCGTCAATCATTACTCCAGCTAAGGAAGTCCTTTGTTTTTGTCCCCCAGATAATTCAAAGGGAGAAGAATTTAAAAAGTTTTCCATATCTACCATTTCCGCCACTTCTCTTACTCTGCTTTTCATTATGCCTAATTCTACATTGTCATTTTCTAAAGCAAAGGCTATATCTTCTCCCACTGTTAGCCCTACAAATTGGCCATCTGAGTCTTGAAGTACAGTTCCTATGGTTTTAGATAGTTTAAATATATCTAAGTCTCTAGTTTCTATACCATTTATTTTTAGGCTTCCTTTTATATCTCCTTTATAAGAAAAGGGAATAAGTCCATTTAAACAATGTCCTAAGGTGCTTTTGCCACTTCCACTAGGGCCAATTATTAAAATTTTTTCCCCTGGATAAATATTTAAATTTATATTATGAAGTGTTGGCTCACTTTGAGTATAATATTGAAAAGTAAAGTCTTTAAATTCAATAATGGGTTTGTCCATAATCTGCCTCCTAAATCAAAAATCCCTTGTTGTAAATCTAATCCCAGTGGAAATAAACACACTGGGATTTGATATTAATTTTAGATTGTGCAATATTAAAGATTACTTACTATTTTTTAGAAATACTGCCTTTCTTAACTCTAGTAGATGCATAAGCTTTTAATAGTAGGGTTCCTATTATTCCAACTGTAATGGAATTCATAATTGCTGCTATAATTCCTTGAGTAAATACTAGATTTTTAGGTTCTGCATATATTGCTATATCTAATAAAGGTGCTATTAATAACCAAGCTATAAGATTGCCAATTAACTGAATTGTATTAAACCGAATAATATCCTTTTTAGTAAATTCTCCTTCTTCTACACCTGTATTATTGTAGGCAAATCCATAAATAAAACCAGCAAATCCACTGGCAATTACCCAGCTCCACCAAGGTGAACCATATTGAACTGCATCACTTAAAGCATGTCCTATAAATGCTATTAGACCACCTGCAATAGGGCCAAATAGTGTTGCAAAAAATGCACCTAAACCATAGGCAGTTTGTAGGCTTGTATTTGGTACTGGAGAAGGTATTTTAACATACATAAATAATAACATAAAAATTGCTGCACCAAGACCTGTTGCCACTATGGTTTTAGTGGTAAATTTAAAATACTTTTTCATTTTTATCCCCTTTCTTTTTATTAATTATTGCACAATACTAAAATTTATTTATATTTACTTCTATATCTTGCTAAATTTTCAGCATCCTCTATTTCTAGTCCCTTTTCTCCCCCTAAGGATTCTAAATGATGGGTGAATTCATGATATAAAGTTTCCCTTAATTTTTCTTCTATTGCTTCCATAGAATATCCCCTACATACTTCTTTAAAAGAACCATAGTATATGACTATCTGCCTACTTACTGTATGCCTACCAGCTGCCATTCTTACATATTCTCCCATTACATATAGTTTATCTGTGTCCCTACTTTCTGGATGGAGTTTAGATTCTGGTAAAAGAATAATTCCATGATTTAATTCTTTGAAAAATTCTTCTGGTATTTCTTCGGCTATTTGGTCTAGGATTTTATGTAATTCATCTATAGTTGGAAATTTATCCATAATTTAACTCCTTGTCTTGTATAATTAGTATATTCATACTTAATATTTTATCACAATATTTTAGAAAATGTAATTTTATATTGTATTTATCATATAGGGTTTGAACTTTTATTAATACTGGCCTAGTAATCCCTTACTTTTAGCAATTTTCACACATTGACTAAATACTACTAAACCTAGTATCAAGTAGATAATAGAGTTGCCTATTGTTATTCCATAATCATATAATGAAAAATCTGTAAAAGAATTACCTCCCATCATAGTGGAAAAAATCATTCCTGCAGCATAGTTAAAGGGAATAATAGCTGATATAGTATTACTTTCTGGAGTTATAGCAACTAAGGCTATTAAAAAATACTGGACAATATTTAATAGGGACTGGATTTTTTTAAATATAAGTGCTAATCCTCCAAATATTAAGCCAATACCTAAAATACTAAATATACCTAAAAATATAGGAATTAAAATAGAAATAAGGTCTATTTCTAGCCAATAACCAGTTTTTCTCATAATAAAGAAAAGGAGAACAATGGAAAATACAATGTTTAATAATAAATTTGAAAAACTTCTTACAATTACAATTTGAGAAAGACTTATATTAGACATATTTAGTTGCTCTAAGGTACCTCTATTGGCATCATTTATTATACTGTAGGCAATATTAGAATAAGCTAACATAATAATAGTCCATAAAAAATATCCAACTATAAATCCTTCTAAATTATTGCCCATATCTATGGGGGATACACCTAAGGATATTCCAAATTGTCTAACTCCTAAAAACATAAACATAAACAATACATAGAATATTAAAAAGTTTGAAATAGTATTAAATTTATATCTATATAGTTCCTTTACAGTTCTTTCTAAAGAGACTTTAAATAAATAATAATATTTTTTCAACTACTCCCCCTCCCCATTTGTTATACTTAGATAAATTCTTTCAAAATTATTGTCTTTTTGTTTTATTTCTTTTATGAAAATATCTCTATTCCTTAGAATTTCTATAATTTCATATATTTCCTCAAATTCTAGAATATCTACTTCCATTTTAGAACCATTGTGGTCAAAATAAAATTCATAGTCTAAATTTAATAAATAGTTTTTGTCTTCTTTTTCTAAATTTTCTACTAAGATTATTTCATAGGTCATACTTTCAAACATATCCATTAATGCTTCTACACTATCCTTAGCTACTATTTTTCCTTCGTTAAGGATAACCACATCTTGGCAAACATCTTGAACTAAATTCATATTATGAGTACTTAGTAATATAGTTTTATCCATGGTGGAGGCAATGTTTTTTAGAATATCTTTTATATCCATATAGCTTTGTACATCTAGCCCAAGGGTTGGCTCATCTAATAAAATTATTTCTGTATTACATACTAAGGTCATAGCTATGGCTACTTTCTGCTGCATACCTCTAGATAAATTGTTGACCATTGTGTTTTTCTTGTGGGATAAATTAAATCTATCTAGTAATTGGTCTATGGATTTTTCTATGTTTTTTCCTCCTAAACCTCGTATTCCTGCAAAGTAACGTAAATTTTCCTTTGGTGTAAGTCTCCAATAAAGATTTCGATTGCCTTCAAAAACAGCCGATATATGTTCTGTGGCGTTTTTATTGTCCTTTCCAAAAATTTTTATATCTCCCTTGTCTGGAATTATTAAATTACAAATACTTTTAATAGTAGTTGTTTTGCCAGACCCATTGGGCCCAAGTATTCCACATATACTTCCTTTTTCCACATCAAAAGAAATCCCGTCTATTGCCTTTACTTTGCCAAAATCTTTTGTTAAATTGTTAATCTCAATAGCTTGTATTTTCCTCACCCCTTTGTATTTTTCCTATACTATTAATATATAATATTTAAGTGTAAATGTCTTTTAACAATAGTCATTATTTGGATATGACTTAAGTAATGTTTTTTAATTTTTAATCATTTATAGACTTGAATAAAAGCCTAGGAGAACCTAGGCTTCAGTAATAATAATATGGTTTCAATTCTTCATTGGGACCTATTTTGGCTCCACAAATCTTACTACTCCTTTTTTAATGGCATAGGCTATTTTTTCTTTATATTTTCTACTTTTCATTAATTTATTTTCCTCTGGATTAGTAATGAAACCTATTTCTATTAATACTCCAGGATATTTAGTTTCCCTTAATATATAGTAGTTTTCTGTTAAAACTTCTGCTTTTAAATTATCTTCTTTTAAATAGTTTTTATACAAATGTTCATCTATGGATTCTTTTATATTTTCTGCAAGTCTCTTGCCTTCTGTAGAACCAGGAAAATGGTAAATTTTGACCCCCCGAGCTGAAGTTTTTCTACTGGAATTTACATGGATACTAACAAAGGCAGAGGGTGAGTTTTCATTAATAATAGTTTTTCTAGCATCTAAATCTCTTCTATATCTAGAAGCTTTAATATTACTAAGTTCTTCTAAGGATTCATCTTTTTCCCTAGTCATAATTATATTATAGCCTTCTACTAATAATTCTCTTTTTAATTTTATGGCTACATCTAA
>JAAZMA010000304.1 GCA_012799055.1 Tissierellia bacterium | reverse complement strand
CCTTAAAAAAGAAGAATTAATAAAAATAGGAGAAAGTATAAAATAAATTTTAAAAATCTGTCACAAAACACCTTTTGATTTCGTTATATAGGTAGAGGAGAAATCTAAGAGGTGTTTTTATGTATTTAAAAAAGTCAATTTTTTTAATGGTATGTATAGTTGTTTTATTTAGTTCTATAAGACATGCACATGCAATTTCTATGGGTTCAGGGGAAATATTACGAAATAGAGAAATAGGTCCACAAATGCTCTATATTGCCAATGCAAATGCCAACATTCAAATAAGTTCAAGGGGCAGGGCAACAGTTGAGGCTTATGTTATAGGGTATAGTCATATTGTAACAAAGACAAAAGTTGAAGCAGATTTACAGCAATTGAAAAATGGTAGATGGACATCTATTAAGACTTGGTCAGTATCAAAAAACAGTTATAAAACAACCCTTGTAGAATCTATACAGGTATCAAAAGGATATTCATATCGAGTAGTGGCAACAGTTACTGCTTATAGTGGCAGAGATTCTGAAACTCAGGTTATAACAAGTGGTGAAGTTAGTTATTGATGTCAGGGAATGAGGGGTGGTGATTTAGTATTAATGAGATAGACTTTTGAACTCAGGGGGCAGAATTATTATTGTAGAGTGTGGGGAAGATTAAAGGGTAGAATATTTTTATATTAAGAAAGGGGAGATATCATGTATAATATTAAAAAAAGAATTACCTCATTAGCTATAGCAATTTTAATTTTGGTGATGGCATTACCTATAAATGCCACTTAAGATGGTAAGGTGGTTTCAAAAAACAAGACAGAAGATTTTTATATTGAGTTATTTGAAGAAGATGGGGTTTACACTTACTATTACGAGGATTATGAAAGCAAGAGTAATATTGTAACAACAAGCTCACAGGAGGCTGGAACTAATGTGTATTATAATTATAAGGGGCAAGTGTTTAAAGTAAAGCTAGATGATATAGGAATTAGGTATATTTCAAATATAAATAGTTTTAATTCTTTAAAAAACAATATTGTTAGTACTAGTAAAAATATTAATATGGAATATATAGATTTAAGCTTATTAGTGGTTCCTATTAAAAATGAAACTATTAGTCCCGAGGGTTACACAAACACCATGAGGTATTTTAGGGGGTTCGCTGGAGGTGAATATACTGACGAGCTTATTTCATCAGCTACGATACGGGGATATAATTGTCAAGTTTTTGAGGATAAAACCCTTGATCTGAGGGAAATTAATAGGCATGTTGCTTTAGCTGGAGATGCATTAGGTCTCGTTCTTTCAATTCTATCTATGCCTAAATCTGTTTCTATAGCCCTAGGAATCGTTACTTTTTATAAGAATGGCAAGGAGTTTTTAAAATATTCATATACTATTTTGAAATATAGGGGCACAGAATCATTTCGGAGGGATGCAACTGTAAACGGTGGAACATATCATCAGGTTCAAAAAAGGTATGTTTATACTATATGGGAGAATGATAATAATTATGACTATGAGTTAGAATTTGGAGATGAAGACCCTTATTTTAATAATCCGAGAAAATTGATGGAAATAGCTGTTGATAATTACTTTTAATTTTTAAACAATTTAAATTAAACAAATAGTTTATTTAGAGCTACAATCTATTTATTTTTACAATTAAAGGAGATGGTTAATAGAAGTGAAAAAGTTTCAAGATGTAAAAAAACAAATTATTATTAGAACAATAATTATATCATATTTAATAGTTTCTTTATCTATTTTTGGCTTTGCAGGAAATAATGTTTATAAATTTCTTTTCTTTTCTATACCTTTTTTAATATTTGTATTTATTAATTATTTTTTAATTAAAAAAGGTATTTGGGTTGAAAATAGTGATTTAAAATCTAGATATACCTTTCCTTTAATATTTTTGCTAGCTTTATTTCATCTAATAATAATTGTAAATGATAAGTCTAATATTTATATTTTCTTATTTTCGAACCTTATTATAGTAATAATGATCAACTACTTGGATTATAAAAAATTTTATAAATAATAATCAAACCTTAGGGGCTGTCCCTAAGGTTTGAAATTACCCCAATACTTCCTTATTCCTCTCCTCTATAAACTGATTTGTATACAAATTATAATAATAACCTTTTTCCTTAATTAATTCTCTATGATTACCTTCTTCAATAATTTTTCCATCTTTAATTACTAAAATCCTATGGGCATTTTTTATAGTAGATAATCTATGGGCTATTACGAAGCTAGTTTTTCCTTCTAAGACATTTTCTATAGTTTTTTGAATTATCATTTCTGTTTCTGTATCTATGGAGGAAGTAGCCTTATCTAGTACAAATATTTTAGGGCCCTTTACAATAGCCCTAGCAAAGGCAGTATATACGGTGCATTCATATGCTCAATTAGCAAACAATAAATACATGCCATTTACTACTAAATACATGGACGTAATTATAAACAGTACAGGGGATTTAAAATAGTTGAATTAAAAACAAAAGATAACAACTACAATTATACTACTATAAAATTTACTATTTACAAAAATAAAATTTTAAAATGTTTGCGAATTTATGTATGGAATTTAAGCTATTAGGGGGTGATAAAGTGAAAAGAAAAAATATTTTAGTATTCTTCTTACTATTATTTATATTGATTTTAGTTGGATGT
>JAAZMA010000215.1 GCA_012799055.1 Tissierellia bacterium | reverse complement strand
ATATTTTTAAATTTCCCTTGACAATATTGGTTTAAAGTACTAAAATATACCTTAAGATTTAAATGCTATGATGGAGAGAAAGATACCATTGATTATTTACAGAGAGTTGGGAAGGGTGAAAACCAACAATAACAAGGTATGCAATATACACTCCTAAGCAGATTTGTTGAATGAATTTTCTAGTAGACAAATCCGAAAGCCCATCGTTACAGGGGATAGGACTGTTAGGTCTGATTGAAGAGATGACTTTTGTCATAATTAGGGTGGTACCGCGGATATAATCTTTCGTCCCTATGAATAAGTTAAAAACTTATTCATAGAGATGAAAGATTTTTTTATTACCCTATTATTCCATGGAATTCAATCTACACTAATTATCCTAAAATATTAATAGTCTTAGGGAGGATAATAGAATGAAAAAGAATAAGCTTAGTAAATCAATAGTATTAATATTGACAATTACATTATTATTAACAGCTTGTAGTAATGCTAGTACACAAGAAAAAATTACTCAAGGTAAAAGTAAATTTATAATTGGCATTAATCAATTGGCAGAACATCCTGCCTTAGATGATGCAAGACGTGGATTTGAAGATGGATTAAAAGAACTTGATATAGATGTGGAAATAAATTATCAAAATGCACAGGGAGATATTCCCACTGCAACTACCATATCCCAAAAATTTGTAAAAGATAAGGTGGATTTAATCTATACAATTGCAACATCATCAGCCCAGTCAGCAAAACAAGCAACTGAGGAAATACCTATATTATTTAGTGCAGTAACAGATCCTGTAGAAGCTGAATTAATAGAATCCATGGAGAACCCTGGTGGGAATATAACTGGAACATCAGATGCTAGTCCAATGGATAAACAACTACAACTTTTTAAAGATTTAGATGAAAATATTCGTAAAGTTGGAATTATATTTAATACTAGTGAACCTAATTCTCAGGTACAGGTGGAGATGGCAAAAGAACTAGCCCCATCTATGGGACTAGAAATTATAGCCATGGGGATATCCAATATAAATGATATACCTCAAACTGTAGATTCCCTTGCTAAAAAAGTAGATGGAATATATACCATAACAGATAATATGGTGGCTTCAGCTATAAATGTAGTTTCAGAAAAGGCTAATGCCAAAGGTTTAATAACAGTAGGTGCTGAAGAATCCCATGTAAGTGGCGGAATTCTTATAACAGATGGAATTAGTTACTATGAATTAGGAAAACAGACTGCACAGATGGCAAAAAAAATATTAGTAGATGGTGAATCTCCTGCTAATGTTCCATCGGAAACTGCAAGAAATACTAAGAAAGTTTTCAATAAAAATACACTAAAGGCTTTAAAACTAGATGAAAACAATGAAATATTTAAAGATGGAATAAAAATAACTAAGTAGTAAATTGGAGGGTTTAGTTAATGAATACATTAATAATTACATCAATAGAACAAGGGTTAATATTCGCAGTATTGGCTATGGGTGTGTTTTTAACATATAAGATATTGGATATGCCAGATCTTTCAGTTGAAGGAACTTTCCCCTTTGGAGCATTTCTATTTGCTAGATTTGTATCCATGGGGATTCATCCCATAATAAGTACTCTTATGGCTTTTGGCTTTGGTACCTTAGCTGGATTATGTACAGCAACTTTGTTTACAAAATTAAAAATTAAACCTATATTAGCTGGAATATTAACTATGACCATATTATATTCTGTAAATCTTAAGACAAATGGAAAGTCCAATGTACCACTTTTTAATTATAGCTCAATCTTCCATAAAGGCTCTATACTATTGATATTGATTGTAATTGTATTATTAATAAAGATAATCCTAGACCTTTTTCTAAAAACTGAAACTGGATATTTATTAATAGCTACAGGAGATAATGAATCTTTAGTAAGGTCTCTAGGTGAAAGTAGTAATAAATATAAATTAATAGGGCTTATGTTAGCCAATGGTTTAGTAGCTCTAAGTGGGGCATTGATGGCACAATATCAAGGATTTGCAGATATGACCATGGGCAACTCCATTATTGTAGTTGCTCTTGCATCTATAATAATTGGAGATACCATTAGGAAGAATTCACAAATATTGAAAAATACAACTAGGGTAATTATTGGAGCTATTATTTACAAATTAATTGGAGGCATAGCTATAGATTTAGGCTTAAATCCAAATGATTTAAGAGCTGTAAATGCTTTAATAGTAATAATTTTCATATCTTATAATAATTTTGCAGCTGATTTCTTTAAGTTTGGAAAATCCAAAGGGGGGGAACAAATTGCTAAAAACAATTAATTTATCAAAAAGCTTTAATAGAGAAACGGACAATGAAATAAATTTATTTAACAATTTCAATATAGAAATAGAAAAAAACAAATGTACTGCAATAATCGGCCCAAATGGCTGTGGGAAAAGCACTCTTCTTAATATAATTGGTGGAAGTGTAATGGCAGATGAAGGTCAAATAATATTAAACAATAGGGACATAAGCTCCCTACGTGAAGAAGAGAGGGCTATATACATTGGCAGAGTATATCAAAGCCCTTCCATGGGGGTAAGTCCATCTCTCACTATTTTAGAAAATATGGCATTAGCTGATAAAAAGGGAGAAAAATTCTCTTTAAGACCATTGGTTAAAAAAGATAGGATTCCTAAATATATAGAGCTATTAAAAGATTTAGATTTAGGTCTTGAAAATAAATTAAACACAAAGGTAAAATATCTATCTGGTGGACAAAGACAATCCCTGTCCTTAATAATGGCAGCAATGAAATATCCTGAACTCTTACTTTTAGATGAGCATACAGCAGCCTTAGACCCAAAGACATCCCAAGTAGTGATGAAAAAGACAAAGGAATTAATTGAAAAATATAAGATTACTACAATAATGATATCCCATAATATGAGAGATGCCATAGAGTATTCAGACAGGATAATAATGTTAGATAAGGGAGAGATAGTACTAGATAAGCCTAGTTGGGAAATAACAGAAAGGGAATTGATAAATATATATAGTGAAAAAATAGTAGCATAAATATTTGGAAACAAAAAATATAGCAATAAATATTTGAACCTGGAAAATATTTGAACCTGGCACTAACATACTAACTTATTGACAAATCAACAAATATAGTAACTTGGCGCCAACTTTAATTTCTCCGTAACAAAGTGGAGGCACAAGTTGTGAGTGTGCGCTAGCGCCAACCTTAATTTCT
>JAAZMA010000319.1 GCA_012799055.1 Tissierellia bacterium | reverse complement strand
GTAACAGATGAAGCACACAATTTTGCTCCAAAGGGCTATGATTCACCTTCTAAATCCATATTAAAAGAAATCTCCCAAGAAGGAAGAAAATACGGTACCTTTTTAATATTGGCCACTCAAAGGCCTACACTATTAGACGAAACCATAACTGCTCAATTAAACACTAAATTTATATTTAGAACTGTAAGGGCCTCAGATATTCAAACCATAAAAGAAGAAACAGATATTACAGAAGAAGAAGCTAGAAGACTACCATATTTAAGAACTGGAGATGTATTTATTTCAGAAGCATTAATGGGACGGACTATATTTGCAAGAATTAGAGCAGCTAACACCACCAGCCCCCATACAGAAAATCCCTTTGACGAATTAATAAATAGATCAGAAGCAGAAGATGAAAAATTCTACAATATTATTAAAAACAAACTTCCTATAAATGGAGACGATTTCATAAATATAATACAAGAAATAGAAAGAGACACAGGAATCACCTATACAATAAATGTATTTGAAGAAAAACTAGAAGACTTAGTATCCAAAGGAAAATTAAAAAAAGAAAAAACACCTTTTTATAATGTATATAAGGGCTAATGGTCAATTTTAAATTGTAAATTAGGATTCTTTAGGCCTTGATTTAGGCCTTGCAAATATCTGTGGCAAATAGCTGTAAGTATATGTAAATAAATATCTGAACCTGGTAAATATTTGTAAATATCTGAACCTGGCACTAACTTACTAACTTATTTACCAGATTTGGATATTTACATTGTAGAACAGCCCTACTACAAACAATATTATAAATACAGATACAATATAAGCCAATAATGCTGCTTTTAAAGTATGTCTATAGTCTTCTACCCCAATGGAGCCAAAGTATAATGTAATAGTATAGAATATGGTTTCTGAGGAACCTATCATTACACATCCTACTATTGCTGGGAAGGAATCCACTCCATAATGCTCAATAAGGTCTTTCACAATTCCCAAGGCACCAGAGCCAGATACAGGCCTTAAAATAATCAAAGGCAATAATTCACTTGGTATACCTATTAAATTTGTTAGAGGACTTAATAAATCTATTAGCATATCCATAGCATTAGAACCTCTAAAAATCCCTACAGCGACAAATATAGCTATTAAATAGGGAATAATCCTAAAAGTAGTTTTCATACCTTCCTTAGCACCCTCTATAAAGGCAGAATATATATCTACTCCCTTTACATAACCATGAGTGAGAATTATAAATACCATAAATGGAATTATTCCAATAGATATAATACTTAACATTTTTCTTCCCCTTCCAAGATTTTCCCAATTATTATGGCCACCACTGTAGATAATAAAGTAGCCAATATAGTAATACCCACTATTCCACTGGGATTACTAGCTCCATAATCATATCTAATTTTAATAATAGTCATAGAAACTAATTGAAGTGCTGACATATTAATTATTAAAAACATAGCCATAGAATTAGATGCTTGCTTTTTATTGGGATTTAATGTATCTAATTCTTTCATAGCCTTAAGACCAAAGGCAGTGGCACCATTTCCCAAACCAAGCATATTGGCTATAAAATTCATAAGTATCCATCTTTCTGCAACATGCCCCTTTGGAATATCTGGAAAAAGTATTTTCATTATAGGTCTAAAAACCTTAGAAATACTTTCAATTAAGCCTGATTTTTCAGCTATATTCATCATTCCTATCCAAAAAGACATAATCCCCATAAGACCTATGGCAAAGGTTACACCTTCAGAGGCTTCTTTTATAATAATATTATTAATTTCATTTAAATTTCCAGTTAAAGCACCATAAATAATTCCTATTACAATCATAAAAAACCATATGGTTTTAATCATAAAAAAACCCCTTTCATATAAAATATATGAAAGGGGTTATTAGATAATACTAATCTAAAATATAAACTTTTACTTTTCTTCTACCAAATCTTCTGACTTCACTGGCAGTATTAAAGAACAAATCTATTTTATTACCTTTAATTGCACCGCCAGTATCCTCTGCTACACAGAAGCCATAATCTTTGGTTCCATCAAGGCTTTCCACATATAATTTAGTACCTAAAGGTATTACCCTTGGGTCTACTGCCACTGCTCCTACTCTAGCCTTTGTACCCATGGCTGTTAAGCCCCAGTACTTATCACCTGGATATTTTCCAGTACTTTCGTAAGAATTATCATAGGCTGTAGCTGTCATAGTTAACACCTTTTTGTACCTTACATTTCCTCGCGTAGTTTTTGCTACACTCCTTGTGCCCTTTTCTATTATTTTAGGAATAGCTTCCTTTTGTACTTCCTCTCCAACTAGAATTTCTTGCACAAGTTTACCATTTTCAAATACATTTTTTATTTTTTTAATTTTGACTCCATCTTTTCCTTCCTGAATTACTTTACTAGTTCCAATATCTAATTTATTTGATTTTTGAACTATGGAATCATGGGCAATTACCTCTTCAATCTCCTCTATTACTTCCTCAACCCTAGTTATGGATATTTTATCACCATAACTTAATTTTTCATCAAGGGCTGGTTCAGTATAGTCTAAATCCCCTAGATGTACATTAAGGTCATTTAACACATCCCTAACCTTAGTATAAATTGATTTAACTTCTACCATATCATTGCCAATGGCTAATGTGTAGAGTTTAGGTGTTTTTATAATTATTTTCATATTGTTTTCTAATTTTGTGTCTAAGGGAACACTAACATAAGCTAATTTGTCCAGTAAAATTTCCTCTTCATGAAGTAGGTCTTCTACTGTTTCAGCATAAGTAGTAACTTCCCTTTCATTACCATCTAGCTCAAGGGTTACTTCCTTGGCAGAGTACATATATGCTCCTAAAGATAAAGAAGCAGCAATAGCGAGGACAGTCAAAACTTTAAATCGGTTAGCCTTATTAGGCGAAAATTCTTCCATGTTTTTCCCTCCTTATTTTGACTGTATAGTATTCTATTCAAATCTAATTTAGCTGTCAACTATTTTTGTAAGAAACTGTTAAATAAATGTAAAAAACAGGATAAAAATTTCTTGAAAATTATTTTTTTCTTTATTTTTTAATATATTCATAATTCTTAATAATAGCAGTAAAAACTTGTATTTACCTATATTTTGGGAAATCCTAAATTTGCCAAAACAAATATTTTAACTATTTTGTAAATATATTGTTAAGTTTTTGTAACAAATAGGAAATAATAACAATACATGTTCATATATTAATCTAAAACCCTATGTCTTGACAAAACCATATATATCATGTATATTAATTAATTAAATAACCCATATTAATTAAAAGTAATGCAGGGAAGAGTAAGTAAAGTTTAGACTAAAGAGAGCTGGACTTAGGTGAAAACCAGTGTCAATAATTTTACTGAACATGGCCCCTAAACTTTATAGCTGAACTAAAGTAGGCTATAACGGTAGCACCCGTTATCAAATGCAAGGTTAATTCTAACCTACTAAGGTTTAAATTGTGAAATTTAAACGAATTAGAGTGGAACCACGAATATTTACCTTCGTCTCTATTAGGGATGAAGGTTTTTTGTATATAAAAAAAGAGGAGGTAAATAGATGAAAAAATATTATATTACTACACCTATATATTATCCCAGTGATAATCTTCATATAGGTCATACTTATACCACAGTAGCAGCAGATACCCTTAAAAAGTTCAAGAAATTACAAGGCTATGATGCCTATTTAGTAACAGGTTCTGATGAACATGGTCAAAAAATTCAAGAAAAAGCCAAAGAAAACAATATGGAACCTAAAGCCTATGTAGATAAAATAGTAAAAGATATAAAAGAACTTTGGAAAATGCTAGAAGTTGAGTATGATGAATTTATTAGAACCACAGACGAGGAACATGAAAAGGCAGTACAATCCATATTTCAACAATTATACAATCAAGGGGATATTTATAAATCAAAATACGAAGGTTTATACTGTACTCCATGTGAAGCATTTTGGTCTGAATCTCAATTAGAAGATGGAAAATGTCCCGATTGTGGAAGAGAAGTGCACTGGGCAGAGGAAGAAGCTTATTTCTTCAAATTATCCAAATATAGAGAGGATATAATTAAATTATATGAAGAAAACCCAGAATTCCTTCAGCCAGAGTCTAGAAAAAATGAAATGCTAAACAATTTCCTAAAGGAAGGACTAGAAGACCTTTGTGTATCTAGAACCAGCTTTGACTGGGGAATTAAGGTACCCTTTGCTAAAGACCATGTAGTGTATGTATGGATAGATGCATTACTTTGCTATATTACAGCCTTAGGGTATGGAACAGATAAAGATGAAAAATTTAAAAAATATTGGCCAGCAGATGTCCATTTAGTTGGAAAAGAAATAGTAAGATTCCACACTATTATTTGGCCTGCAGTTTTAATGGCATTAGGTTTAGAACTACCTAAAAAAGTATTTGGCCATGGCTGGATACTATTTGAAGATGATAAAATGTCTAAATCTAAGGGAAATATTATATACCCAGAACCACTAATAGAACTATATGGCATAGATGCCTTTAGATATTTCTTACTTAGGGAATTTTCCTTTGGTCAAGATGGGTCTTTCTCTAGGGAAAAGTTTTTACAAAGACTTAATTCAGACTTAGCCAATGATTTAGGTAATTTAATTAGTAGAACCATAACCATGATAGAAAAATACAATAATGGAATTATACCTAGTCCAACAATAGAAGAAGAAATAGACAAATCCTTAATTGAAGTAGCTACAAATACTAGGGATAAGGTGGAGTACAATATGGACAAATTAAACTACTCTCAAGCCCTAGAAGAAATTTGGAAATTAATTAGAAGAACCAATAAATATATTGATGAAACCACACCTTGGATATTGGCTAAAGAAAATGAAGAAAGACTAAATACAGTATTATATAATTTAGCAGAAAGTATTAGAATAATAGCCTTAACATTAAATCCCTTTATGGAAAGAACCTCCAATGAAATATTATCCCAATTAGGCTTAAGTGAAAATATTAATTGGGAAGATGCAAAAATTTGGGGTAAAATAGAAGCAGGGACTAAGGTTAAAAAAGGAGAACTATTATTCCCAAGACTGGAAATTGACAAAGAACTGGAAAAACTAGAAGAAGCAAATCAAAAACTAGTGGAAGAAAGGAGTAAGAAAAAAGTGGAAGAAGAAAAGGAAAAAGAAGAATTTATAACCATAGATGATTTTGCTAAAATTCAATTTAAAGTAGCAGAAATTGTGGAAGCAAAAGACCATCCTAAAGCAGATAAACTTTTAATACTTCAATTAAAAGTAGGAGAAGAACAAAGACAGGTAGTATCAGGGATAAAAGAGTATTATTCACCAGAAGATTTAGTAGGTAAAAAAGTAGTCATAGTAGCCAATTTAAAACCAATTAAACTAAGAGGAGAAGAATCCAATGGCATGATACTTGCAGCTGAAAAGGATGGGAAATTAACCTTAGTATCTACTTTAGAAGATATTGAATCAGGTGCTATAATATCATAAGGAGTGAAAAGATGTTAATAGATAGTCATGCCCATTTAGATGACAGAAGATTTAATAGGGATAGAGACAGATTAATTGAAAGCTTAAAGGAAAATGGAATAGATTTAGTTATAAATCCAGGGGCGGATTTACAAACTAGTATAAAGGCAGTAGCCTTAGCAGAAAAATATGAAAACATATATGCTGCAGTGGGGGTTCACCCTCACTCAGCTAAGGAAATGGACGATTCCACAGTAAATGTATTAAAATCCTTTACCAATAGGGAAAAGGTAATAGCCATTGGGGAAATTGGTCTAGATTATTATTATGACAATTCCCCACGGGACATTCAAAGAAAACGATTCATAGAACAATTAAATCTAGCAAAGGAAGTAGATTTACCAGTAATTATTCATTCTCGTTCTGCAGCAGGGGAAACCTTTGAAATCTTAAAAGAAGCTCAAGATGGGAATTTAGAAGGAGTACTCCATTGTTATTCTGGTAGTGTAGAAATGGCTAGAGAATATATAAAATTAGGCTTTTATATATCCATAGCAGGACCTGTAACCTTTAAAAACGCCAGAGTACTAAAAGAAGTAGCCAAAGAGGTCCCCCTAGATAAATTACTAATAGAAACAGATGCCCCCTATTTAACTCCAGAACCCTATAGGGGCAAGAGAAACGAACCAATATATGTAAGATATGTAGCAGGAACCATAGCAGAAATAAAAGGAATTACTTTTGAGGAGGTAGCTAAGGCTACATCTGAAAATACTAAGAAACTGTTTAGAATTAAGTAATAAAACAGGGGACGGTTCCACAATATTAAATAAAAAGATCCGTCCCTGTTGTTTGTTTCTAAGCTAGTGCTAGGCTCTGACACATAATTGTGAATTAAAAAGATTGTAAATTGTAGAAAGCGGTGGTTTTCATGATAAAAGAAGTAATAGTAGTAGAAGGAAGAGACGATATAACTGCAGTAAAAAATGCTCTAGATGCAGAAGTAATAGCCACTGGAGGCTTTGGATATGGTGAAGAATTTGTTGAAAATCTAAAAAAAATTGCTAATACTCGAGGTATTATAATACTAACAGACCCAGACTATGCAGGAGAAAAAATTCGAAGGGATATATCTAAAAATATAATAAACTCTAAACATGCTTTTTTACCCAAGGGAAAGGCTTTAAAAAAAGGGGATATTGGAGTAGAAAATGCAACAGGTGAAGACATAAAAGAAGCCATAGAAAAAGCTAGACCAGAAATTATAGAAAAAAGAGAAGAATTCACTAAAGAGGACTTGGTCCAATTAGGTTTAAATGGAATGCCTAATTCTAGAGAAAAAAGAGAAAAAATTGGGAATTATTTAGGCATAGGCTATTCCAATTCTAAACAATTTTTAAATAGATTAAATAATTTTGGCATTACAAGAGAAGAATTAATAAAGGCCTTGGAGGTGGTAGATTTAAATGAATAAAAGATTATACTCCCCTAAATATGTAAAAGAGATTATAGATAAATATGAATTTGGATTTTCCAAAAGTCTTGGACAAAACTTTCTCATAGATGGAAATGTATTAAATAATATAATCAAAATGGGGGAAATCACCAAGGAGGATTTAATACTAGAAATTGGACCTGGCATAGGCACTTTAACAGAAGAATTAGCCTTAAACTCTAAAAAGGTAGTAGCAGTAGAAATAGATAAAAATCTACTTCCCATATTAGATGAAACCCTAAAGGCCTATGACAATATAGAAATAGTCCATGGGGATATACTAAAAATAGATATTGAAAAACTAATATTAGAAAAACTAGATGGAGGACCTATAAAAGTTGTGGCAAATCTCCCTTATTATATTACCACTCCCATAATAGGAAAACTTCTAGAAGAAAATTTAAATATTCAATCCATAATAGTAATGATACAAAAAGAAGTAGCCCATAGAATAGTGGCAAAGCCAAATACCAAAGATTATGGGGCATTATCTATATTTATAAACTTTTATACAGATCCAGAAATTATTTTAAAAGTACCTAAAACTGTATTTATGCCACAACCTAAGGTGGATTCAGCTGTGGTGAAACTTAATCTTAAGGAAGAATTACCAAATATAGATAGAGAATTATTTTTTAAAGTAGTAAAATCAGCCTTTGGTAAAAGGCGAAAAACCATATTAAACTCCCTATCCACTGGAGAACTAGGCCTAGAAAAAGAAATTATTAAAAATGTATTAGAAGAAGCAAATATTCCCCCTAATTTTAGGGCAGAAAATTTAAAAATTGAAGATTTTATAAAGATTAGTGAAACATTACCCCCCTTAAACATATATTAGTATAAAGGATTAAAAGGGGGGTTTTTTGTGACTAATAATTTTACATACTTTAGAAAATATATTATTTTCAAAACAGACTATCAAAACATTTCAAATATTAATCCAAAAGGTCATGGAAAAATCGAAATAAAGGGGATTAGGGGAAACATTGGAATTAATATAGAAAATTGTGAAATAGAAAAGGACTATATAATAAGTTTTCTAAAGGATAGTAATGGGCAGGTAATGGAATTTAAGCTAGGTAGAATTATAACTGACCACAAAGGTAGAGGTAGGGCAAATATTCCTATTAATTTAAAAGATTTACAATCTCAAGGTTTTTCAATTGAAGACATAAATGCTATTCTAATAAGGAAAGATTTCCATATATTATTAGGGGGCTATATTCATGAAGACACTGGAACTATAGAAAAATTTGTAAAAAACTTAACTTTAGAAAAAAAGAGTGAAGAAATCATCACAGAATATGATACAATGGAAG
>JAAZMA010000356.1 GCA_012799055.1 Tissierellia bacterium | reverse complement strand
CCAATGTTTGGTGGTTCAGACTCACATAAACTAATAAGTGTTGGCAAAGCTCACACAATTCTTCCTGAAAAAATAAATAATGAAGATGAATTGATTGAGTTAACAAAAACATTGAAATATAGGGATACTAATGTTAATGGAGATTATTATAATGGAGCCATTCATAATAAATTAGGTTTTGTATATAAAGCTGCATTGGGAACATTTTGCATATTCAGTTTAATTAGTGGACATTTTTCTGCTAAGAAAGCTATTACAGAAGCCATCGCATTAGGTTTAATTTAAAAAATCATCAATGACCCTTCAAAACTCAAAAGAGTTGAAGAGAAATGGATACCGCAATTGGAAAGGATAACTAATTAGTTATCCTTATTTCTTATAAACTACTATATAATTTATGTTGCCAAAGGGATCCTCTTGCTCAAGTTTTATTTCATTTTCATTTTCACTTTCTAAACTCCATATGCCAAACACTCTTTTATCTTTATTTAATGCTTTAATCATTTTGTCAGAATTTAAATTAGCATTTTGAATTAAATTATTAAAATATTTTCTACTTTCTTCATATCCTCCGGATGCTGTTGCTACATAATTAGATAGACTAGTATTAATCCCATGTTTATTATAAGATTTGATTTGACCTGGTTTAGTTGTTCTTTTTTTAGGTTCAATTTTTTTAATATCTATAAACTGAACATTTCCGAAACTATCTTTGGTTTCTAAAGTTATCTTGTCATCAACCTCTTCTTTAACTTTCCAAGCTCCATAAATATTATCATCTTTATTTAGTAATTGGACCATTTTTTGACTATCCATGTTAGCCTGTTTTAAAATATTTTCAATATACTCTCCATCATGTTTAAAACCTCTACCACTCATTTTCACAAAACTAGAGCTAGCCAAAGATATTCCATGTGAATTATATGCCTGTACTTTAGTTTCCCTATTGTCAACCTTTTTTATTCCTGGGAGTATGCCAAACTCTTTTTCGTTTACCGACTTGTACGCCTGCTCAGCTTCCTGTAAACTATTGAAATGAGAATCTTCTCCTCCAAATGGGCAGTTGCCTTGTTTTGCTCTACATCTTCCAGGGCCATTAGGGCCATTGTGCCATTTCATAATATCCCTCCTTTAATTTATGGTTAAATATCAAAGAATGATATTTTGAATTGAAAGGGGGGTGGTTATATGAGAAGCCCATTTAACTGGGTTGGCAATAAATACAGATATGTAGAAAATATTAATAACATTATAAAGGACAATAAATATAACAAGGTGTACGATGTTTTCATGGGGAGCGGAAACATACTTTTAAATCTTGAATGTGAGGCTGAGTCTCTTATTGGGAATGATAGCGTTCCTCTTATACCTAATGTTTATACCTTTATATCTACAACTAAAGAAAACTTTGCATTAAATGAACTTCAATCAATTGTAGATAAGTTGAATAAATTTTCAGATAAGCAGGATTATTATTCATTCAGAGATTATTGGAATGTAAAATACTTAGGAAATAATCATGATAAGGATTTTATATACGAAACAATTTTACTGTTAAAAATGTGTAGT
>JAAZMA010000160.1 GCA_012799055.1 Tissierellia bacterium | reverse complement strand
TATACGAAAATAATAAAAATAATATAGGATAATTTTCTTTACATGGAAAACTATCCTATATTAATAAAATAATTAGTCATAACACCTTGGAAAAAATTGGACTGCAAAGAGAACTGTCCCTGGTGCACAATATTTAATGGTTTTATGTAAAGAGATAAAAAAGTGAAAATATATCATTCCAAGAACCACTTGAATACCCTAGAAAGAATATAAAAAGATAGTAAACAAAACAACATTAAAACAGATAAATTAATCAATATTTCCTTATTAGGTATACTAGATGAATCTAAAATCAACCCCCTAATTACATTAGCTGCATAGGTACTGGGGAAAAAATATGATAGGCTTCTTAATACTACATTTAAACTATCTATTGGATAATATATTGGAGACAGAAAGACTATCCCATAGGAAACTAAGCTGGATATAGTTAAATTTTGATTAAAGTTTTTAGATTTATACCCTATTATAGCTCCAATACCAACTAAGGACAGTGAAAGTAGTATTAGGAATATTATCAACATTATATAATTAGTATTACTATGGATTCCTAAATATGCTTTCCCAAAAGCTAAGACAATAATACTACTTGGCAGATAGATTATTAATTCTGCAGTAATTAAAGCTAATATGAATTCAAATTTACTTATTGGAAAGCCTAAAAAGAATTCCATCCCGTCGGATGTTACTATATTATTTATCTTTGAACTTAGGGTTGATAAGCTAGTGCTTATGGCTCCTATAATTAGGCTCCCCGTTAAGATAAACTGAATTCTATCCATAGCTAATTCCCCATAAATTCGCCTAAAAAAGACAATCATAATAGAGGGGAAGAGGACTGTATTTAGTAGAGTTGAAATTTTAGAATTTTTCATAGGCAGAACAAACAATTCGGTTAAAGATATGTAATTATTCCAAAATTTCTTCAATCTTGAAGTTAAGGCCATTATATTTCATCCTTTCTTAGATTGGAATTAAATACTCTTAAAAATAACTAAAACAAATATCTTCAAGGTTTATTCTATCTACACTATATGTAGTTGGGTAAAAGCAATTTAATTCGTCAGTAAGCTTATCTAAATAATCTTGATGAACATTTAAACTTATAGTAAGGTCCTTTTTCTCTAAAATCTCTACAAAATCATAAGATTTTAGAGCATTATCATATCTATTAAAATAATCACTATTTTCAAAAGCAATCTTAAGCTTAAGCTTATTTTCAAAAGGCTTGGTTAACTCTTTTAAGGAACTATCTACCGTAACCTCCCCTTTAGAAAGAATAATAACCCTATCTACTAGGCCTTCAACCTCTTTTATATTGTGGGTTACCAGTATTATTGTGCTTCCATTATTTTTAAAATTAAGTATCCTATCCCATAATAATTTTCTTTTTTTAGGGTCTAGTTCATTGGATGGTTCATCAAAAATATATATAGGTTTATCTTTTAAGGTGGATATTATAAATACTACCATCTTTTTCAATCCACCAGATAGGCTTCCAAAGGTCATTTCATCTATTCCATCTCTTAAAGAAAAATACTCCTTATAAAAGGCATACCTTTTTTCCACTACAGCATCAGGCAAATCATGAAGTCTACCACTTAATTTAATAGCTTCTTTAACTTTCAAACCCCATAAGGCAGCATATGCAGACTGGCTCATATATCCTATTTCCCTTTTTATATTTTTAGTATCCTTCATTACATCCCTACCATTGATCATTATATAGCCTGATGAAGGTTTCATAATGCCTGTAACCTGCCTAACTAAAGTAGTCTTCCCACTTCCGTTCGCCCCAAACAACCCTATCAATTCATTTTTTCCTATGGATATATTGATATTTGAATTAGCATACAATTTTTCCCCATTAAGATCAAAATATTTAGATACATTAACTATTTCTATGACCGGTTCCAACTAGCTATCCCCCCCTTTATTAGTGGTTTATATAGATTACATATTATTTGGATTGAAATATTTGTTGTTTCTTGTATTTTCAAGACAAAAATATTAGTTCATTTTCACTATGGATATGATGATATTTAGATATGTTCATCATAACTATCATCTATTTCACTCACTTTAATTACATTTATGTTGGATGATGATTCATATTGTAACAATTCAAATAAATTTTTAAATGTAAGAATCTTTGAATAGCTTTCAAGTTTTCCACGGCTGAACATTCCTGTAAGTGGTATAAACTTACACTGCAAACCACCTTTTTCATTAATATATTCTTTTTCTACTGTACTTTCTATAAAATCATCATTTAAACAGCAATAAATATAAGCAATAACTTTAATATTCCAATTATTATTATTAAAACACATACTTTCTATTATTAAGTCATTGTTTATAAATTTGTAAATGTAAGAATCTTTGAATAGCTTTCAAGTTTTCCACGGCTGAACATTCCTGTAAGTGGTATAAACTTACACTTACTTCTTTAGCTGATGAGGACATTATGGCCTTACGCCAATTATCCAGATACCGTCTCGCTTTAGTAGATGAATGC
>JAAZMA010000314.1 GCA_012799055.1 Tissierellia bacterium | reverse complement strand
CTATGTTTAGGTTTTACTTAAAAGACAAACCTTTTATAGTAGGTGGAGAAAAAATTTAAATACATCCTATGTTTAGGTTTTACGACATTTCTAATTGACTCTGGATAATATCATAACTAATTTAAATACATCCTATGTTTAGGTTTTACCTTTTAAAAATATCCTTGCTGCTTCTTTTGGCATAATTTAAATACATCCTATGTTTAGGTTTTACTCTTATTAACACTGCATTCCATAATATTATTTTTTCAATCAACCCCTTATACTTATTAGTAAATATCAACGGTTTTTCCAAGTGTTTCTATTTTCATTATACTCTTTATCTAAAGTTTTCTCAATCCCTTATTTTATCATTACTAGAGAAACTTTATTCAAAAAATCACTTGGAAAAACTTTAACTATGATTAAATAAAAATACTTTCAGGATCAAGACCAGGATTTCCTAAAGTCTCCTCATCGAACGCTGCTTGATTCATAACTTTTATGATTGATACAAAATCTTCTTCATAATCTATTATTTTTTTTAATTCAGATTTAAATTGAATTAAATTTGCTGGTGTGATATGTCCCCTAAAGACTGACTTTTGATGATGTTTGAAATATTTTTTACAAATTTTAAATACCTTATGAACTCGATCTTCACCAATATCATAAAAAACAAAAGCATAGTTATAATTATAATTTGTCCTCTTTTTCACATTTTCTCCTCCAATATAAAAGGTATAAACGGTTTATCTTCTAAAATAAACTTAATTAATTTATACGCATCTAAACGTATCGCTTGTTTATAGGTAATTTTTCTTTTTAATTTAGGATGTTGAAATACTTCATTTAAACGATTTTCAAAAGACTGTATAAAAATCTTCCTACCAGTTTCATTTAAAATACAATAATTTAATTCTTTCATAAAATGTCTTCCTACAGTTAATTTACGATTATTAACACATTCAAAAATCGTTTTATACACAATAATTGGTTTAAATACTTCACATAAATCTAAACATAGAGAAAATCTACTCTCTCCTGGTTCATGCAAAAATGAAATAGTAGGATCTAAATGCGTATGATAAATCTGGGATAGTGTTTTAGCATATAAAAGACTATTTCCAAATGAAATCAAAGCATTAATAGGATTATCTGGAGGACGTTTAATACGCTTATATAAAATAAAATCTTCTGGTAAAAATATAGCAAAAGTTTGATAAAACCTTGACCAAATAGTACCCTCTACCATTAATAATTGTTTAATATTCTGTACTGATAAAAGAAGATTCGGTACATCTTGTCTTAGCCAATCTAAAAAAATCTTAATTTCTATTTTTCCATGACGATAATAATGATATAAAGTAGTATATATATTATTAGCTATACCTTGAACAATAGCTTTTGCAATATCTAAACGTCTCTTTTTATCTAAATACGTTTGAGCTTGTTTCACTGTCAAATTTCCACTCAATAAATATTCTCTAGGATAAAATGTTCCTGAATAATGTCCATAATAATTAAAAAAATGAAGAACAATTCCTGTTTTCGCAAAAAGATCTATAATTTTAGTACTAATTGTTATATCTTCAAAACAAAAAAGCTCTTTAGTATCTTTAATAGGTAAATATAAATTTCCTTTATCATGCTTAAAACGAATAGAATGATCTTTACGAGTCAATTCTCCTTTAGAAAAAATATAACGTGTCTCTTCTTTCATGAACTTTCCCCCTATAAAAAACAATATTCATAATAAGCACATCTGTTACACTTTTTATTATAAACTCCTTGTGGTGGTTGCTCCTGTAATAACAGTAATCGAATATCTTCTATCACTTTTTCTAATTCTTTCTCTAAATCCAATGTCAATTCAAAAATATGAATCTTATGATCTTGTTTATTTTTTTCAATTACTTCAAGTTTACCTTTTCGTTTAATACCTTTATCTTTAAGTACCTTCATATAAAATAAAAGCTGATATTTGCTTGCTTCTAAATCTGCATCTGATTTCTTAATTTCTATTACATACTCTTTTGTAATTTTATCTATTTTAATATTCTCTACAGAAATTTCTTTATGTTTACTACCTTCTTGTTTTAATTCATGCAATACTCTACCAATACGTACATCTTCTGAATTATCTTCTAGATTAATACGATGACCAAACAACCAACATTGCCTTGGACAATGTATAAAGTAATTAACCATAGTTCCTGTAATCATTACCAAAACAACCCCTCTGTACTTTCTTGAAATTTTTTTCGATTAAATTTTCCATCTTCAATAAATTCATCCCCATATTCTTTATAATAATATCCTAATCGTTCATCATAATTTTGATTAGCTATATAAGTAGTTACATTAAAAATAAAATATTGCATTTCTTTCATTAAAACAGAAAGTTCTACCTTTTTCTGAGCATAATCTTTCGTTGGATCTTTTAAAAGCTCTACATATTTTTTCCATACTTTTCTACCATCCATAATACTTCCATCATCTTTAGTAAAAATATAACCAAGAAATAAAGACACTTGTTTATCTTCTATTAACGTCATCCTCTTTTCTATTTCTTCATAATTAAGTTGTAAAGCATATTGATATACTGCTTTCATATTCTGTGAATTAAACTTTTCTGTTGCCTCATAAATACGCTTTAATACTAAATTATAATATCCTTTAAAATCTTTGTTTTTTAAGTATTCTTGTATATCTTTATCCAATAACGTATAATGAATTCTCTGATCTTTTTTATATACTTTTTCAATAGGATCTAAATGAAAAAAATAAGCTGTAGCATTTTGTTTCATACAAGAACGATTAATTCGTCCTAAAAATTGTTCTTCACTATCCAATAAAGAAATATCTTTAAAACCAATATCCATATCAATATCAATACCTGCTTCAATTACTTGTGTAGCAATCACTAAAAGATTTTTTTTATTTCTATTCTTTATTTTTCGAATTACTTTTTGCCTTATATATTGATTATCATCTCCTGATAATTCCAAAACTGTCCAATTGGGATATATATCCTTAACTTGATTATAAAATTCCCTAGCTGTATTTTTTGTAATAAATTCAATCAAAACTTTTTTTCCTAAATTATTTTTTAATATTTCGCCCACATTTTGCTTTAAAAAATCTAAATGAACTACTCCCTTTTCTAATAAATCAAAATTTAATTTTACTCTATTTTGAAAAAGAGAATGATTATAATATTTTTTAGGATTAGAAATTAAACGCACAAAAGAAGTTTTCTTCAGATCTAACATTTGATGTAATTCTGGTAATGTAGCTGACATAATAATGACTTTTATATTTAAAAGGGATGAAAAAACATCTAAAAAAAGAATAATTTCTCTCCATATATCATTACGATAAGCTTGTATTTCATCAATAATAACTACACTATTACATAACCTTTGTAAAAGGAAATTAGCTTCTCTTCCTATACCAAAAAACGCAGAAAAAAGATTAATATGAGAAGTTAAAACAATAGGATAATGCATAAATTGACGATCTAAATAACTGGTTTCATAATCAATTAATTCGCCTTTATCTATATTTTTCTCTACCTTTTGAACAATCGGAGTAATAGAATTAATCTTTACATAATCTTTATTTTCTTCAAAATATTTTCCTAAAGTTTCTGCTGTTTGGTCTACTAATGTATTAAATGGGAAAATATAAAATAAATTTTTTAATTCTGAATGCTGCTTTAGTAATTTTAAAGCCAAAGCAATCGATACATTAGTTTTTCCACTACCCGTAGGTGCTTCTAAATAAAAAATATTTTTCTCATGATACTTATCTAATTTTTCAATTGCCTCTAAAAACAATTCACTACGTAAAGCATTAATAGGTTCTTTTTTGAAATATTCTTTGTTTTTTTGATATTTTTGAATTCCATTATAAATATGACTCTGTGTATATCGTTTACAAAATTGATCTATCGATTGTAGTGAACCTATATCTACCTTTTTACCTGTATAATAAGAATAAGTAGCATAATAATCACATCCTACAATGAGAGAATATAATAATTTATTTAAAATATAAAATGATATTGAATCCATTTTCCATTTTGGATATAAATCTCTTCTTCTTTCAAAAGGATTTTCCTCGATATTTCGAAGAGGAATATCAAAAATTTTCTTTCGTTTATATTGAGAAAAACATAATTTGTTTTTTTGAATACTATATAATTTTTTCAAAAAATCTTCTGTATTTTTTAAATATCCATGATGTCTCGATATACTATAAGCAAAAGAATAAAGAATATGATAAAAATATGTTTGTACTTTTGGTAATACTTTTTTATGAACTTGTTCTGTAAATAAATCAATATATATTAATGCAGATATAATAGAATGTTCTGATGTATAATTTTTTTCTTTTAAAAAATAGGGGTTATTTATCACTTGTTTTTGAAAACTAGGATTTATTTTCCCAATATCATGAAGATAAATAGCATGTACAAACATTTGATAAATTAATTCTGATTCTTGTTGATTAACACATCTATCTATTATTTTCATATTCTGAATAATACCTTGAACAATCATATTAATATTTTTTTCTTTACATAATTCTTGATAATAAAAAAATGTTAACTCAAGATGATCAAACAATAATTCTACTTTAGAATTACTAGATGTATGAGCATATATTTTATTAGGTTCTTTAATATATTCTTTGATTGGTAATAGCGAAATCATATTAATATTCCTTTCCTTTTTTATAAATTATACATAAGGAATCTCCTAACATAAATATTATAAAAACTAAAATGGAGGTAATAAGATCAAATAAATCTATATCATAATAAAAAACATAAGTATTCTAGAAACTCCTAGAATACTTATGTTGTACTTAATAAAAGAAAAGAGAACGATTTTCATGCATATAAGCTTCTGAGAGTTGATCCATATTTAATACGAGACAATTGGTCAACATTATCTCTTTATACTTATAAAAATTATAATAGGGTTGAAAAGCATACGGCAAAAATTCTTGAAATAAATAAATCACATTTCCATCATAAGTTTCATATTCATCTAACTCTACTTTTTCCTTTAAAAAAAGAGAATCAAAATGATCACATGAATTTTTTTCTAAAAAAACTTCTTGTGGATTTTTAATCAACGCTGGATGATCATTTGTACCTAAATAAGGTAAATAAATAGTTTGATGAGTTAATAAAAAATTGACTAATTTTTGATATAATTCAGAATCCACATCTCCATTATTTAATAAATAAATTTGCCATTTAGGTTCTTCTAGCCATTGTTCTCGAATGATAAGATTTCCCCCTTCTTCTTTACAGGCGTATCCTACACTATTATTAAATGTTTGTATTTTTTTAGAAAAAATTCCTTTTTTACCTTCAGGGATAACGGCAATTTTTAAACCTTTAAGTTTATCGTAAAACTCAGGATATTCTTGCTCCTTTTCTTTCGACTTATGACCTTGTAAACCTAAAATAGCTCCTAACATACCTAATAAAGCAATTTTATGAATATTATTATACGTAAAATAAGCATAGGTATTCACATCTGGTTTTTTAAAAAAAGCCGTTTTACCAGATAACTCAAAATAAAATGCTTTTTTAAAATTCATAATAAAAACTCCTTTTTAAAACAACGGTTGAATATTAGCTTTTAATCCTTCTGTACAAAGATCCGTCGTATATGGATTGTAATATACTTCTACCATTTCAATATCTTTTTGATATCCTGTTAATAAATCTCCTAATTTAGTAAGATCAATAATATTTTTTTCTTCTCCCCGTTTAAAAGAAATATAGCGATCTAAATTAGGTAAATAAACTTTTGATTCAGGATTACAAGTAACAAAAAGAGCAAATTCATTTTCACATCCACTTTTACTATTGGTATGAAAAGCAGTGGTCCCTATTAAACATCCTTCTTTAAACTTTTCATAAGCTTCTCTTGTATATCCTTCAAATCCTTCAAGAATTGACTCATACTCTAAATAATTATCTGGATTTACTGCAAAGGGATAAAAATAATGAGCTTCATCTACCATTACCTTAGTTCCTAAAGAGGAAGCATCTGCTTCTTCATTTTTAGCATTACGAAAAGGTGATAATATATCTTGTATTTCAACACTTGTTTCTTCATCTTTATTAAATCCTTGTCCAACCTGTACAGCTCCAGTAATACTAATATTTTGTTTCTCTTCAGCAAATGTAGCGCCAAAATTCATTACATCAACAGCCGAAAACAAATTTTTTATTACTACTTTAGAAGAATCTTTTTTATCTAAGGGGACTCCAAATAAAAATTCATACCGTTCTTTTAATGATAATGGTTTTAATTTACCATCATCTTTTCCTTTATTATCAATTTTATAAGATTTAATATAAAGAACCTTTTCACCTTGTTGCATCCACATTTTTTTGATAGGATATTTTAATGCTTTATCACTACCAAAAATATCTCCTGTACTAATAGTTTTAGGTCTTCCTGTAAAATCTGCATTCCAATTAGCCATAATACTACTAATCCCCACAACTCCATAAACTCTTTGATTCATTTTCATTGTTTTTTCTCCTCCTCTTGTTCTTTTTTACGATATAAAATATTATCACACATTACACCTGCTAAAAAAATATCTATATAAGCATTTAAATTGCTTTTAACATCATATCCCATCACCATACTTAACAATCGTTTGAAAGCTTTATTATTAAAATGAATAGCATGTCCATATGTTTCATAAACTTGAATAATTTTTTCTTTTAACATAGAACCTTTTTTTACTCTTAAAAAGGGCTCTAATAAACTATGACTTTTACGATGTGAAACACTTTGACTTAAAAGATAATAAGTTAATTGTCCTGCTAAAAAATAAAATTCCTCTTCACATTCACAATAAGGCATATCTATTCCATCAATTTTATTTTCCAGTCCCTGTACTAATTGTTGTAGTTTATCTGCCATTACTCCACTTCCTTCCTTCTTATAATAGGATAAAAAACTAAGCCATAAATTATAAGCTTTTTGAGCTTTCCATAAATACAATCCTGAAGTTAAACGAATTTGTTCTTGTATTAATTCCAAACCAATCTTTTGGATAATATTTTTGAGGGGTTCTTCATTACCTTTTCTAAAAAAACTAAGCATAGCATCTCTAGAAATGATAATTAAATTTATTAAATTTTTACTAACTACTCCTAATTTAATTTTAGGTAATTCTTTATTCTCAGCATAATACGATCCGATTAACTGTTTATTATACCAATATTGATTAATTTCTTTTTCCAATACTAATCGATTATCTATAAAAGTAAAATCTTGTTCATCTTTAAGATTTAAATAATTATATATTTCGAATTCAAAATTCTCTTGTGGCTTACTAGAAAGAAATTCAAAATCCTTAACTATTGTTTCCTTTCCTCTCTGAAAATAAATATACATTCCTTTATCTAATTGATTGGTTGATGTTTGAAATTGAAAATTCAATGGTAAATATACAGTATTAATATTTTTATCTTCTTCATTTCTTTGATTACTTAACCACTCAAAAATATCTTTAAGAACCAATGCATCATCTAACGATGTTCTAAAAGGCACTCTAAATGCTGTCGTCAGCGATTCTAAATAGGGTTTCTTTGTATTTAAACCCATGTTATAATTAGATAAACCAAAAATTTCTTCATTCATCTGAATATTATAATCATTTTTATTAAAAATTTTGGGAAGCACATAGCGTTGATATTCTTGATAATATACTTCTAATGGAGCTACAAAAAAAATCTTAACGTAAGTATTTTGAGGTAAATTATATTCAGCTATCAATTTTTCAATTTGATCCCAATGATCCAATAAATATTGTTGATTTTTTAATACTTGATCCTCATCAATAGGGGGTAACTGATATGTCTTAAGTATAGATTCTTTTTTAGGATTTAAAAAAACTTGAAAAAAACGTTTTATACTTTCGATCCAATTGACTTTAAGTTGATCATAATCAGGCTTTCCTGGTAACGGCAAAATATCATTTTTAGCAAAAATACTTAAATAATTATTACTGTGTATCTTCTTTTTAGGATCTTGCGCTTTATTCATCGTTAATAATTTGCTACTATATTCTGCTTGAGCAAACCAATGATATAAATCACCTTTTGTTGTATCTTTATCAATGAAAAGTGTGTTAATTTGATCTCCTTGTTCCAAATGAATTTGAAGATATAATCCAGGACCTGGTTTATAAATATCAGCTACTAATTGAGTACTATTATGTTGTTTAAATAAATGTAATAACTCAGGTATCATCTTATCACCTCCTCACATTACTTAAAAAGACAATATCCTGCTCCAAGTGTATTTTTTTCTAATAAACCAGTAGCTACTATCATTTGTGCTAAAAGTTGCGACGCTTTATCTGTTTTAACTCCTATTCTAAATCGATTTCCTATAAGATTGGTACGTTTATAGGATAATCGAATGGGTTTTCTATTGATTTGTTCAATATACTGTATAAAATTTTCTTTTGGTTCTTCAAAAGAAGGATTCATATAATCTTTTGTTTTCTTTACTGCATTCACATGAATTCTTTTCATTAATAAATCAATCCCATTCTCTGTAATCCAATAACGAGTATTAATAGTAGCGATTGCTGGAGTAATATTAGAAATTTCAGAAATAAATACATTTGAATAAGTTCTGATTTCTGTCGCTAATACTTGAAAATCAACACTTGTTTTGGGTAATAAGTATTTTATTTTTAAAAGCATTCTACGATTTGGACTACGTAAATTAAACAGATAAATATAATTTTTATGATATATCTTATCTTTTTCCATAGGATAAAAATTACAAAAAACATAATTTTTATAACCTCGTCTACCATGTAATTTTTTTAAATCTTGATCAAGTAACATACTCCTGTTAATATTTTTAGCTATTATTGATTGTGAAATATAATAAGGCATATCTTTAGTTAAACGTACTGTGACAATTAATTCATAATATATCATTTCACCCCTCCTTTATAGAATAATAATATTAAACGATTTATATACAAATTACCATATTATTGTATATCCGTCAACCTTTTTCTGGATATTTTTATATAATTCTTTCTTTTTTGACATTTATATT
>JAAZMA010000088.1 GCA_012799055.1 Tissierellia bacterium | reverse complement strand
TTTATTATCTTAGAATTTGATTTTTAACATTTAAATCAATATAATTGATTGAGAAGACAAAATTATGTATATAGGAGGAAATATATATGAAAACAAAATTACCAATTGCCATGTCAAATAGACATGTTCATTTATCTCAAGAGGATTTAGATATTCTTTTTGGAAAAGATTATGGATTGACAAAAAGAAAAGACCTTAGTCAACCAGGTCAATTTGCAGCAGAGGAAAAAGTGGATTTAGTTGGCCCTAAAAAAACTATAAAAGGGGTTAGAGTTTTAGGACCTGTTAGAAGTGCTACTCAAATAGAAATTTCTGTATCTGATGCTTTTACATTGGGAGTTGAATCTGTTATTAGGAATTCTGGAGATATTGAAGGTACTCCTGGTATTAAAGTAGTGGGACCTAAGGGTGAGGTTGAACTAGAGAAAGGTGTTATAATTGCAGCAAGACATATTCATATGCATACTGATGAAACAAAAGAATTTGGATTAAATGATGGAGATATTGTAAGTGTAAAAGTTAATGGGGTTAGAGGCTTAATCTTTGACAATGTACTTGTGAGAAGTGGAGAAGGTCATAAATTAGAAATGCATGTAGACATAGAAGAAGGTAATGCAGCTGGCGTTAAGAATGGAGATTTAGTGGAAATTATCAAATAAGATAGTGAGGGGATATTGTGGATGAATTATCAAAAATGATTGACCATACATTGCTAAAGGCAGATGCAACAAAGGAGATGATAAAAGTTCTTTGTGAAGAAGCCATAGAATATGAATTTTTTTCAGTATGTGTAAATCCTTATTATGTGAATTTTGCTAAAGAACAATTAAATAATAGTAATGTAAAAGTGGCTACAGTAATAGGTTTCCCTTTAGGGAGTACCACTAAATATGCAAAGTTACACGAAGCCCAAAATGCCATTAGAAATGGTGCAAATGAATTAGATATGGTTATAAATATAGGAGCATTAAAAGCTAAAGATTATGAAATAGTTAAAGAAGATATTGAGGCTGTTGTCAATGTAGCTAAGGGGAAAGCTTTAGTAAAAGTAATTATAGAAACTTGTTTATTAGAGAATGAAGAAAAGGTAATGGCTTGTAAACTTGCAAAAGAAGCAGGGGCTGATTTTGTGAAAACTTCCACAGGCTTTAGCACTGGTGGTGCTACAGTAGAGGATGTTAAATTAATGAGAGAAATTGTAGGAGAAAGTATGGGGGTTAAGGCTTCTGGAGGTATTAGAGATTATAAAACAGCTATGAAAATGATTGAAGCAGGAGCTAATAGAATAGGAGCCAGTGCTTCCATAAAGATAGTTAAGGGCGAGTAATAAAAAAGTGTAAGAAATTAAAATTTCTTACACTTTTTTTAAACATTAAATCTAAAAAGTATTACATCTCCATCTTGTACAATATAATCTTTTCCCTCTAATCTAACTAATCCTTTTTCTTTAGCTTGGGTTGTGCCACCACATTCCAATAAATCTTTATAATTAATTACTTCAGCTCTAATAAAGCCTCTTTCAATATCTGAATGGATTTTTCCCGCTGCTTTTTGAGCTTTAGTACCTTTTTTTATAGTCCAAGCCCTAACTTCCTTTTCACCAGCAGTTAGGAAACTCATAAGGCCTAATAAGCTATAGCTAGCATTAATTAATTTATCTAAGCCAGATTCTTCTAATCCTAATTCAGACAAAAATATTTTCTTTTCATCTTCATTTAATTGAGAAATTTCTGCCTCAATTTTTCCAGAAATGACTACTACTTGAGAATTTTCTTTTTCTGCATATTCTTTTACTTCTTTAACATATTTATTTTCTTCTTCATATAACAAATCATCTTCAGAAACATTACAAACATATAGTACTGGTTTTAAGGATAATAAGCCAAAGGATTTAATTAAATCTATTTCTTCTGGTTCAAACTCTAGATTTCTTAAAGGTTTATTATTTTCAATTGACTCTTTTAATCTAGTTAAAAGTTCATATTCTTTTCTATAAGATTTATCAGCTTTAGCTAATTTTTCAACTTTATGCAATCTATTTTCTATAATTTCAAAATCAGCTAGCATCAATTCTAAATTAATAATTTCTATATCATCTATAGGGCTGATTTTACCTTCTACATGAGTGATGTTTTCATCTTCAAAACATCGGACTACATGAACTATAGAATCTACCTCTCTAATATGAGAGAGAAATCTATTGCCTAATCCTTCTCCATTGCTTGCTCCCTTTACTAAGCCTGCTATATCTACAAATTCTATAGTAGCAGGTGTAATTTTTTCTGGATTTACTAATTTAGCAAGTAAACTTAATCTATTATCAGGAACCTGTACAATTCCTACATTTGGTTCTATAGTACAAAAAGGATAGTTCTCAGCCTCAGCTCCTGCAGCAGTTAAGGCGTTAAAAAGGGTACTTTTACCAACATTTGGTAAGCCTACTATTCCAAGTTTCATTTATCTCTTCCTTTCAAATTCCATAAAATTAGCACAAGAACAATTATATATTATAGCATAAATCTATTCAAGAAGATTTTTTGTAATAAAATTTGCAAATTATGAAAAACTATATTTAATTAAATAATTATTGTGGAGGTAAAAATGAAAACAAATAAAAAACTTATAATATTTATTATGCTAATTTTAATGGTATTAAATACTGTAACTGGATGTAAATTTGACAACTCTATAGGAAAAGAAGAAAAGGAAGATACTAGTTTACTAGTTGGTGGAAAAGATTATGATTTATTAATTAGATCAGAAAATATATCTAATTTAGTAGTAGATTTGTATGGAATAGATAATGCTAGTTCTATTATTTTTAACGATATAGTGGTAATAGCAGTAGAAATGGGAGTAGATAATACTTTTACAGATGATGTAAAAGAGATGATAATAGAAACAGTATTGGCTAATGATAATATGATACGGCAAGTATTAATTACAAACGATAAAAAAGCATTTGAACAAATAGAAAAGATCTTAGAAGGTTTAATGAATGGAAAACCTTATGATGATTATGTAAAGGAAATAAATAGATTAATAGAAAAACTAAAAAAGTAATAACTATGTAATACCAAAATATGCTATACTATTATTTATGGAGGAAAATAAGGAAGGTGACAAAGAATGG
>JAAZMA010000074.1 GCA_012799055.1 Tissierellia bacterium | reverse complement strand
TAATCCTAATGCTTCTTCATAACGTAATTCAAAAAGTTGTTGTTTTATATGATTTAATCCTTCTTCAATGGTGTTAAGTAATGGAAAAATATTATGGATTACTTCTAAAAAATTTTTAATTTTAAGCACCCCTTTATTTTAATAATATAAAATTTTACACTTCTTCCTCATAAATATTCATTGATAATCTCTGTAAACTTCTTTGCTCCTGATCTATTCAAATGTGATGAATCATAAAAGTCACTATCATTAAAACTATCCATGTTATATGCATCAATAAAAGTAAATTTAAATTCCTTTTGAAATTCAGAAATAATATCTATAAACTCTTCTCTACAATTTAAAGGAAAATAAGTTTTATAAAAATTTGTTACAGGATTTGTAACGATAGTAATTTTTACTTCTTTATCTTGTAAATATTGTAACAGTTCTCTAAATATCATAATATTTTCTTTCTTGGTATCAGGATAAACTTGACTCCATCTTTGAGCTAAATAAATTTCTCTTTTTCTCTCTTCTTTACTCAATCTTTTAGGTTCAAATACTCTATTCATCATTTTATCCCATAATATATTAAACTTATCTTTTTTATATTCGAATATTTTAAAAAGATAATTATCTTGAAAAAAATAATTTATATTTTCTTTCAATAACTCATATTCATAAATAACTTTATTTTTACTCTTATAATTATGTAAATCTTTTAATAGAGGATAATATACCTTTGGTTTTCTTTTTGTTTCAGGATTTTGTGTTTTAGATAAATCATATCGAAAACTATAATTACTTAAACCTAGTATTACATATTTCACATTTTTTAAATCATCTATACTATTTATAGCATATTTTAACATAGCAAAATCATAAAATAAATCTTGTGAACTAAGTGACAAATTTACTAAGGGCAATTTTAATTTATTTGTATCAATACCAACTTCAAAATATGATAAGCCAGTTATAAATCCTTTTACCCTATCTTTACTATTAAGTAAATTAAAATAATTTCTATAAAATTCTACATCAAAAAAATTCTTCATATATTTATTAAAATTCATTGCATTATCTTTATTATATTTTTTATAGATTTTACAAATGTCATCTGATGAAGTATTTTGCCTATAAATAATACAATGCTCTGGCTTGATAATTGTATTTAATAAATTATTATACTCAATAATATTATTTTCCACTACTATATAGTTTTTATTTCGTTCGTTTTTACAAAAAAGTAACCTTCTATTAGGTTGTCCGGGGTCGTCATTTGATTCTTCTTCCACAACCTCTATATAATTGTAGTTTTTTTCCAGCTCCTCCATCTGCTCTAACTGCTGCTGTTGTGTTCCATTTGTTTCAAAAAGTAAACTATTGGAAATTGATGCTACAAATGCAACTACATCTTTCCAATTTTTTATCCACATGCATACAGATAATAAAAAACAAATATCTATTTTCCCATCCTTTGATAATATATAGTTTTTAATTAAATCAAGTTCTTCATTCTCTAAATCAAATCTATAAAAAGATAAATTATTATTATTATTTATCTTTTTAATAGCATTAGCTGCATTTATTAGACGATAATCATAATCTATTCCTATTCCCATCTTTATTTTATTGGCAAGAACATGTAACATTCCTCCTGCATTACATCCTATATCTAACACTACTTTATCTGTAAAATCATAAGGAACTTTTTGTAATCTTAGATTAGGTTCTCTTTGTCCTCTAAAATAATAACCTTTCAATCTTAAAGAATGATAAGCACTTCCATATAGAGAACCATCATAACTTTTTCCTGATGTTTTTGCATAATTTAATAATCCTAACACTTTATTTATCTCTGGATCATCATCGTAATATTTTCCTCTTACAACTAAATTAGCAATTTGTTCTAAATTGTATCCAGTATATTGAATCCACAAATCATTATACCATTCATGTAAATTTTCTCCTGTATAATTAGGCTTATCTCCTTTAAAATCTTTAGGATAACCTTGTATATCATATGATTCAATAAATGAATCTGGTTTCTTTTCATAGGATTGCAAATACTCAAAATCTATTGCCTTTAATCCTTCTATTTTAGAAAAAACAAATTGTCCAGGATGTATATCCGGATTATAATATCCTGCTTCATATAGCTGCTTAAAAAAATTTGCAATACCTACAATATGATTAGTAAGTATCATTTTTTTTGCTTTTTCATTTTTTTGCAAAGCCTCTCCATAATATGGAATAATAATATAATTTTCTCCACTCTCAAGCAATGGAGGAATATAAGAAATTGTTTTACTTAGTTCACTACAAGCATATTTTTCTCTTTCCAAAAACCTCTTATTCCCTGGTTTCCATGTTTTTTTAACTGCTAAGCCATCTCTATAATGAATCAACTCTGTTTTTGCTCTATGCTTAAATCCATCAAATAATTTTATTACAGGATATTGCGTTTTATAAGTTTCTTCTATATCATATATTTTTTCATATAATTCTTTTATTTTATCTTTAAACAATTGTTTAACTATTTTTTTAGCTTCCAATTCATTTTGAGTTAAGTATAAATAATTATTAATATCTTTAATTCCAAACTGAATTAATATTTGTTTTTGTAAAGCTCCAATTAAAAAGTATCTCCCATTATCAATACCTGGATATTCTATCTTAGCCTCTCGTGTCATGTCTTGAGGATTCAAATCATATATAATTACATACTGCTTAATTTTATTTGTATTAATATTTTTCAATATCGTAAATCCATATTCATGGAACCAATGAAGAATAAAATTGCGGATATCAACATCTACTCTTTTATCTATTACTAATAAACTCAGTTTTCCATTTAAATCTACCAAACAATCCATATCTTTTATTTTTTTTAATCTTTCTTTTATATCATTTTTAATTGATTGCTCTCTTGTATTATTTAATACTTTTTGATATAAAATATAACTTTCTTTATACTCTTTAATTTGTTCTAATAAATAAGCTTTATTATATAAAAGGTCTATGGATTGGGTATCCATGATTAATCCCTTATCAATCCACTTTAAAGCTTC
>JAAZMA010000202.1 GCA_012799055.1 Tissierellia bacterium | reverse complement strand
TTCATCTCTTCTGTAAAACTATAAAATTCTAATAATTCCTGTCTAAATTTTTCTTTAGATACAAAAGTTCCCTTCCCATGAACTCTGTAAATATAGCCTTCCTTCTCCAATTCTTGAATAGCTTGCCTTACAGTAGACCTACTAATATCATATATCTCACAAAGTTCCCTTTCAGAAGGCAATTGATCATCTTCTACAAGTTCTCCACTGTCTATCATATCTATTATTATATCCATTAGTTGATAGTATAAGGGCATTCGACTTGTTTTATCTATTTTCATCATATTATCACCTTTATATTTAATGGTACGTACCACTTAATTTAATAATATTATATTAAAAGAAAAATGTCAAGGAAAAATAACTACCCTTTTCTAAACTTAAGTTAAAAAAGGGTAGTTATTTATAAATATGTTTGTAATATATTTAGTTGTTCTTCTAATTAATAGTACTAATATCCTGACTAATTTTTTTAATATCAATTTCTATAGGTATTTCTAAGTCATCCATAGTATTCTCTTTTACCTTTTTCATAAAATCAAAAATGGTAACCCCAGTTATTTCATCTGTCTTAATATTTTTCAATATAACTAACCCAGGTACTTGTTCATCTCCATATGAAGGCACTGGGTTGCCAATACTAATATATAATATATCAAATTTACTATCATAATTTACTTTTAACATATTTAATCCCTCCAGGGTCTTCTATGCCACCGGAAATATCTTTTTGTGGCCACGCACTTATAACCTGACCACTTTCTCCTGATTTATTAAATTCCACAATTACTTTTGTCAATAATGGGTTGTATGTAGCCTCTGTCTTTGAAAAATACACATCTCTAGCTGGTGATTGACTACTTTGATAAATTACATCAGGATTTTCTATAGTACTTTTTACCGAATCAATATTGTCCTCCATAATAACATGCCCCTTAAATATATGATTAAACCAAGTACTAGCTGAACAAGTAACTTTTCTTTTTAAAGGATCTGTAGTCGTAAACATGTTTTTACCCTCTGTCTACATTTAGTTCTCTGCCTTCTATATCTATTTCTCCAAAGTTTTCCTCATACCAATTAATTTGATCACCTAATATCTTCATAAAAGCCTTGGCATGTTGTGGACATTTGTGTCATTAGATTGTGGGCTTATTTCTTACCAAAAGTTAGTAAGTTAGCCCTAGGGGCACTCCCATCAAAAACCTATACTAAGGTTGGCCCTAGGGGGCACTCCTATCAAAAACTTATAATAAGGTTGGTGCCAGGTTTGGATATTTACCAGGTTTGATATTTACAGATATTTACCTAATAAGTTAGTAAGTTAGTGCCAGGTTTGGATATTTATTTTTGAGTTAGTGCCAGGTTCCAATATTTTAGTTAAGTTTTTACTTATTCCTAAAATACTCCAAAAACTCACCTGGAGTTGAATTAGTGTATTTTTTAAACACAGAGATAAAATATCTATAATTACTAAAGCCTACATCAGAGGCTATAGTATATATTTTTCCTCCTCCTATTTTCATTATATTAATGGATTTTTGAATTCTATATCGATTTACAAATTCGTTAAAAGTATAGCTAGTTTCTTCTTTAAATTTTTGGTTTAAATAGGTATCACTCATTCCTGTTAGTTCTACCATATCGTTTAAACAAATCTTTTCACTATAATTTTCCTCCACATATTTAATCATATCCATTACATGTTTAGAGCCTTTAAAATCCTTATTAATAAAGTCTCCCCTTAATACTTCCACATCTTCAATATCCTCTAAGTCTTCCAGTTTATCCTTTACTATTTTATACTTTTTCTTAAGTTCCACTTCATCCTTTGCTCTATCTAAAGCTTCAAACAATTGTTTTTCATCTACTGGTTTTAGTAAATATTCACTAACTCCTAATTTAATTGCAGATTTAGCATAGTCAAATTCATCATAACCTGATATTATTATGGCACTATAAATATGTTTATCCATACTATTCTCAAGCATTGTAATTCCATTCATTACAGGCATATTAATATCTACTAAAACAATATCTGGTTCTAATTCTTCTATTTTTTCTAGTCCTTCTTTACCATTTTTAGCCTCTCCAACTACTACACAATTGGCACCTATCCAATCGTAAGTATAGTTTAGCCCTTTTCGAATCATTTCTTCATCTTCTACAATTAATACCTTATACATTGTCCACTTCCCTCCCATAGGGTAAATAAGGTGATTTTACAACAACAATAGTACCTTGGCCATAAACACTATCTATTTCTATTCCGTAATCCTTGCCATATGACAAAATCAATCTTCTATGAATATTGTAAAGTCCAGTATGTTTGCTTAAATTTTCCCCACTATCTAAAATATTTTTAATAAGGATAAGTTCTTCTTCAGATATTCCACTACCATTGTCTTTTATTTGAAATACCACATCCTTATCTATTCTCTCTCCTATTATATCTATATTTAAGAAATCCTTTTCTCCATAGCCATATTTAATAGAATTTTCTATTATAGGCTGCAATAATAATTTAGGAACATAGGAGTTTTTCACCTCATTGGATATATTTATAGAATAACTTAGTCTTTCCTGGAATCTTATTTTGTGCAATTTTAAATAATCCTCTATATAGGCTAAATCTTCTCTAAACAATACCTTTTCTTCCTCATTTTTTATACTATAGCGAAGTATTCTAGATAGACTCATAATAATCTCTTGAGCTTGAACTGGGTCAATAATTATAGTATATCTTAAAGTTTCCAATATATTAAATATAAAATGGGGATTAAATTGGGCCCGTAGCTGCTTAATTTCATTTATTCTTCTTATATCAGATAGTTCTTGATTTTTTTCCATTAACTCATTAAGTCTATCTAACATAATATTATACTGATTTGCCAGTATTTCTAATTCATCCCCTGTATCTAAATTCACATAAGAATTCATATTCCCCTTTTGCAAATCTTTAACAGCAATTAATAATTTATCTATGGATTTAGTATTTTCAGAAGACATTCTCTCTGCTAAATAATTTATTAAAATATATAATAATAAAGAAACAATTCCTGTAAATATGCCATAATAAATAAAGGTTGCCCTATCGTATTTAATAGAGTTTAAGGTATAAATATTAATATTGTCCCCAGGTAAGGTTTTCTTAACCATATGATATTTGCCATCTCTAATTTTTACATATCTCATAGAGTCTGTATATTCAGGTGTAAATTTATTCAAAAGTCCTTTAACAATATTGTTTGTAGCTGCAATAATTCTATCATATTGATCTGTAACTACTACAACTTCTGCATCTTGAACAAAGATTAATTTCTGAATATCTTCTTCATACAATTGATACACTATATAAGCTATAATCTCTTCATCCTTATATACTGCCTTACCAAAAGTATATACAGTATATCTATCATGGGGAAATTTTATTTTATTAGCCTCAGTTAAAACTTCTTTAGGATTTTTATTAATACTTGGTATTATTTCTTTTAAAATAATATCATTATTATGGGGATCAGAAGGTGTAGTATAAGCTAAAAACAATCCATCTCTATCCACAATATGAAATGTAGATTTAACTTTTTGACTATTATTAAATTTATAAAATTCTTCATAAACTAAATTACTATTTAAATGGGTATCTACAAAATCAATTACAGTTTGAGACTTTGCCATGTTTTCTATTTCATTATAATAATTATCATATACTTCTGAAAAAATTCCCCCTATTAAATCCCCAGACCTAGTGGCATCATTTACCCCTCTTATTTTAGTAGTAAATATAATGAAAATTAAAAACAAAATATAAAGTATTAAAATAGGAATAAAAGCGTATCTTAAAAAAAGATATCTAATTTTTTCTTTAAATTTCCTGTTTTTAATCTCCATATCTATTCTCCCCTAGGTTATATAATTATTATAACATAAAAAAACATGGAAAAATGACAGAATGTGATGTACCACATTCTGCCATTCAAAGCCTACATCTGTTTGTTCCATGGGTGTGCATAGCCTTCCTCTATTTGTTCCATGGGTGTGCATAGCCTTCCTCTGTTTGTTCCATGGGTGTGCATAGCCTACATCTGTTTGTTCCATGGGTGTACAGTGCCCAATCTAAAAAATTATTAATTGTATAAAATTGTGTATCCTACATTGCAAACTACATTGTGATTTCCTTTTCTCCTGTAACCTTGAAGAAAATCAATAAAGATATAATAGTAATTACGGAAAGTATGGTAGCTAAAGCTGCCGCTACTCCGAAGTTACCACGAATTACCTCTGTATAAGTGGCAATAGTCATAGTTTTTGTATTTCCTGTATAAAGAATTATAGAAGTACTTAATTCTGATATAATAGTTACCCAGCTTAAAATAGCTCCTGATATAACTCCTGGTAACATCATAGGTAATACAATTTTGAAAAATGTCTTAATATTTGAAGCCCCTAGAGATATTGCCGCTTCTTCTACACTAATATTTATCTGATGAAGAATTGCAGCACTGGAACGAATTGTATAGGGTAGCCTCCGAATTACAAAAGATACAATCATAATTAAGGCAGTTCCACTTAATAATAATGGTTTTTTATTAAAACTTAAAAGTAATGCAATTCCTAAAATAGAACCAGGAACTATATAGGGAAACATAGTTAATATATCTAATACATTAGTAACAGGATTAGGCCTTCTAACAGTAATATAAGCTATTAATATAGCAAGTAATATTACAACTACTATGGATAATCCTGCAAGATAGAAAGTGTTTCCTATGGCATCTCCCATTTTAGAAAAAGCTGCCTCATAACTTTTAAGTGAATATCCTCCTGAAAATACTCTTCCTTTAGTATCTAAGAAAGAAGTATATATAACAGTAAGTTGTGGAAGTAATGCTATTATAGTAAAAGCATATACATAAATATGAGCCAATACATTTTTAAGCCCCTTTTCCTTCTTTGCCTCTATTGGATGTAAGGCACTCATGGAAAAAGCCTTTTTATTAGAAATATATTTTTGCAATAAAAATATTGCTGTGGCAAATATAATTACTATAACAGATATGGCTGCTGCAAAGCCATCGTCTCCACCTACTTCAGATATAAATTCGTTAAATATGAGAACAGGAACAGTTCTATAACCTTCCCCAATAAGCATAGGGGTACCAAAGTCTGCCAAAGCCCTCATAAACACCAATAAAGCCCCTGCTAATAAAGTAGGTAAAATTAGTGGAATAACCACTTTAAATACCTTTTTAGCTCCTGTACATCCCATACTTTCTGCAGCTTCCAATAGGGATTTATCTATGTTTTTTAATGCTCCATATAAATACATATATATTAATGGTACCAATTGTAAAGTTAATACCAATAGTATTCCTGTAAAGCCATAAATATCTGGCATAGTAATATTAAAAGTATTTTCCATAAAATTTGTAATTACACCATTTCTCCCTAATAATAATATCCAAGAATATGCTCCTATAAAAGGCGCTTGCATAGAGGATATTAAAATTAATACCTGAATTGCAGACTTTCCTTTTATTTTAAAAGTAGCCATAATATAGGCTAAAGGTATTGCCAAAATTATTGTCAATATTGTAACACATGTAGTAACCTTTAAACTGTTAAATAAAGAGCCATAATAATATTTTTTACTGAAAAATTGTTTAAAATAAGCTAAAGAAAAACTACCTGTATCTCCATCCTGAA
>JAAZMA010000343.1 GCA_012799055.1 Tissierellia bacterium | reverse complement strand
TCCTCCTGTAGGTGATTGCACGAGGGTTGTTCCATGAAGCAAACACTGCTTCAACGGCCATTAGCAATTGTTTCTCTGGATCCTGTGGGAAGTTTTTTCCGGTTTCCCTTTTTACAATGCCTTTAAACTTCTTAACAAGTTCTCTTAGATGATCAGCACTTAATTGGGTATCATCAGTAAAATTATTTTCCTCTTTTATGGATTCCAATAGGTGATCAAATTTATAGTTTGGAATTTTAAGCACCACATCCCCAAACATCTGTATAAACCGCCTATAGCTATCCAATGCAAATCTTTCATTTTGTGTATTTTCTGATAGACCAACCACCGTTTCATCGTTCAAGCCTAAATTTAAAATGGTATCCATCATTCCAGGCATGGAGATTTTAGCGCCTGAGCGTACAGAGACCAAAAGGGGATTACTCTTTGAGCCAAATTTCTTTCCTGTTTCATCCTCTAGCTTTCTTAGATATGTATTAATTTCTTGGATTATAGTCTGGGATAGCTTTTCACCTGTCTCATAGAATAATTTACATGCCTCGGTAGTAATAGTAAACCCGCTAGGTACAGGTAGCCCCAATCTGGTCATCTCTGCCAGATTTGCTCCCTTCCCCCCTAATAGGTCCTTCATTCCAGCATTTCCTTCTTTAAAGCTGAATACATACTTTTCAGACATGCTACTTACCTCCTTTTATAATTTCCAGTATTATAGCAGCCGTTTCTTCAACTGCCTTAGTAGATACATCAATAATAGGACAACCAATCCTCTTCATGATGCTTTCTGCATATTCCAACTCTTGAAGTATTCTATCCATGTTGGCATAATTCGCATCTGCATCCAAACCAAGTGCCTTCAGCCTTTCCTGTCGAATATGGTTTAAAACCATTGGATCAGTGGTTAATCCTATAATTTTTTTGGGAGATATTTGAAAGAGTTCCTTTGGAGGCTCAATTTCTGGCACAATTGGAATATTGGCAGCCTTTATATTTCTATGGGCAAGATACATGCTTAAGGGGGTTTTAGATGTCCTAGATATTCCTATCAAAACTACATCTGCCATTTTTGCACCCCGGGGATCCTTACCATCATCATATTTCACTGCAAATTCAATAGCTTCAATTTTTTTAAAATAATCCTCATCTAACAGTCTATTTAAACCTGCTTCTCCCCTCGCCTCCTGATTTGTAACCTTTTCAATAGCACCTATTAAAGGTGCCATGATATCTATGACCGGAATGTTATTTTGAGAAGCCATATTAATTAAATATTCCCTTAGTCCTGGATCTACAATGGTAAAGGCGATGATGCATTTTTCTGTAGTCGCTTCATCGATGATCTCCTTAATTTGCTCCTCATCTACTGTAAAAGGATATTTTTTAATTTCTCCAACACTAGAATTGAATTGAACTGCAGCAGCTTTTGCAACTAACTCAGCTGTTTCTCCTAATGAATCTGATACCACATATATTATAGTAAGCTGATTTTCCATATTCACCCTCCTATCAATCCCCAAAATGTACAAATAGTTTTGTAATATTGGTTTTTGAGATTTTTCCTGTAATCTTATACTGATCCCTATTGTTTTCATCCACTACTTTTTCTACCACAGGCAGAGAATCAATCTCATGATTTATGAGC
>JAAZMA010000046.1 GCA_012799055.1 Tissierellia bacterium | reverse complement strand
TGTTTGTTAAGAGATTCAATTTTAACATGAAATTAGGGGGTCGTTGTTTTTTTATGCAAAAAAACTTGCGGAACCTTGATATATAAAGATTTTAAAAAGAAAAATAGTGTAAAAACTTTACACTAACAAATATAAGTGAGGGGTATAGTTATGAAAGGAATAATATTAGCTGGAGGATCTGGTACTAGATTGTACCCAATAACAAAAATTATTTCAAAACAGGCAATGCCTATTTATGATAAGCCTATGATATATTATCCTATGTCAGTTTTGATGTTAGCGGGTATAAATGAAATATTAATAATATCCACGAAGAGAGATTTGAAAAACTTTGAAGACTTATTTGGAGATGGAAGAGAAATAGGTCTTAAAATATCCTACGCAGTCCAAGAGTCACCTAATGGATTGGCAGAAGCCTTTATAATTGGCGAAGAATTTATTGGTGATGATAATGTAGCACTAATACTAGGAGATAATATTTTTTACGGACAAGGATTAGTAAGTTATTTAGAGAGTGCTGCACAGATTGAAAGTGGTGCAATGATATTTGGAAACTATGTTCAAGATCCAAGATCTTTTGGAGTAGTTGAATTTGATAAAGATGGAAGAGTTATCTCATTAGAGGAAAAGCCTGAAAAGCCAAAGTCTAAATATGCAGTTCCAGGTTTATATTTTTATGATAATACAGTTATTGGAAAATCGAAAAGTTTAAAGCCATCACCAAGAGGAGAATTAGAAATAACTGATTTAAACAAGTTATACATGAATGAAGGAAAGTTAAAAGTAAAGATTTTTGGAAGAGGTATGGCATGGTTAGATACGGGGACGCATAGCTCAATGCTAAAGGCATCTAATTTTGTAGAAGCAATACAAAATACACAAGGGACTTATGTTGCTTGTTTAGAGGAAATTGCTTATAGAAAAGGATGGATATCAGCTTTAGATGTTGTAAGGCTTGCAAAACCATTGATGAAAACTGGTTATGGTAAGTATTTAATGGAGATAGTTGAAGAAGTAGAAAATGAAAGAAGCATTAATGAAATAGCAGTAACTAATAATAAATAGATTTGAGTGGGGGAGAGGTAATGAAAACTTATTTAGTAACAGGCGGAGCCGGATTTATAGGGTCAAACTTTATTTTATATATGTTAAAGAAATATGAAGATATAAGAATTGTTAATTTAGATAAATTAACTTATGCAGGAAATTTAGAAAACTTAAATTCAATAGAAGATGACGTAAGGCACATATTTATTCAAGGAGATATATGTGATAAAAAGTTAGTTAATTCCTTATTTGAAAAATATGAAATAGACTATGTAGTTCATTTTGCAGCTGAATCCCATGTTGATAGAAGTATATTAGAACCAGAAGTTTTTGTTAAGACTAATGTAGAGGGAACAGTTAACCTACTTAATTGTGCAAAAGATGCATGGGAGACAGAAGCTGGATGGAAAGAAGGAGTTAAGTTCCTACATGTTTCAACTGATGAAGTTTATGGATCATTAGGTGAAAAAGGATATTTTATGGAAACAACACCATTAGATCCTCATAGTCCATATTCAGCAAGTAAGGCTTCATCAGATATGATGGTTAAGTCATACTATGATACTTATAAAATGCCAATTAATATAACAAGATGTTCTAACAACTATGGTCCATTCCAATTCCCAGAAAAACTTATACCGCTTTTAATAAATAATTGTCTTCAATTGAAGGATTTACCAATCTATGGTGATGGTTTAAATGTAAGAGACTGGTTATATGTTGAAGACCATGCAAAGGCTATAGACATGGTAATAAATAATGGTAGACTTGGAGAAGTTTATAATGTTGGTGGCCATAATGAAAGAACTAACATACAAATAGTTGATACTGTTATAGAATATTTAAATCAGAATGTAGATAGTAAAATAACAGAATCTCTAAAAACCTTTGTTGAAGACAGAAAAGGTCATGATAGAAGATACGGAATTGATCCAACTAAAATAAAAGAGGAATTAGGTTGGTACCCAGAAACTACTTTTGAGGTTGGAATAGTTAAGACTATACAATGGTACTTAGATAATAAAGAATGGATGCACAATATAACATCAGGAGAGTATAAAAATTATTATAAAAGGATGTATAAATAATTCAAATGTATTATAAAGATTAGTACATTTTTGGATTTAGGAGGAAATATGATAAATTTTAATATTCCACCATTTGTGGGAAAAGAACAAGAATATATTAGACAAGCTATAGTTGAAAATAATAAAATATGTGGTGATGGGCCATTTACAAAGAAATGTAACCAATGGTTAATGGACAAAACAGGTACAAGAAAGGCTTTATTAACTACATCATGTACCCATGCTTTAGAGATGGCAGCAATCTTATGTGATATTAAAGAAGGAGATGAAGTAATTGCTCCATCATATACATTTGTGTCAACAGTAAATGCTTTTGTTCTAAGGGGTGCAAAAATAGTATTTGTAGATATAAGACCAGATACTATGAATATTGATGAAAATTTGATAGAAAGTGCTATTACAGAAAAAACGAAAGTAATAATTCCAGTTCACTATGCAGGTGTATCATGCGAAATGGATAAAATAATGGAGATAGCTAATAAATACAACTTATATGTTGTAGAAGATGCTGCTCAGGGGGTAATGGCAACTTATAAAGGTAAACAGCTTGGAACAATAGGTAATTTAGGAACATATAGCTTCCACGAAACAAAAAATTATAGTATGGGTGAAGGTGGAGCTTTATTAATAAGAGATAAAGAATTTGTTGAAAGAGCTGAAATAATAAGAGAAAAGGGAACTGATAGAAGTAAGTTCTTTAGGGGACAAGTAGATAAATATTCATGGGTTGATCTTGGATCATCATTTTTACCAAGTGAAATAAATGCAGCTTATCTTTATGCTCAATTAGAAGAAGCAGAGAAAATAAATAATAATAGATTAGCATCTTGGGAATTGTATTATAATGGCTTATCAGGACTTAAAGATAAGGGATTAATAGAATTACCTGTGATACCTAAGGAATGTGTACATAATGCTCACATGTTCTATATAAAACTTAAAGATTTAGAGGAGAGAACAGAGTTAATCAATTATTTAAAGGAAAGAGGAATAGCTAGTGTATTCCATTATGTTCCTCTGCATTCAGCTAAAGCTGGATTAGAATTTGGTAGATTCCATGGGGAAGATAGATATACAACTAAAGAAAGTGAAAGACTTTTAAGATTACCGTTATACTATGGATTAAAAGATATAGATGTAGAAAAGGTGATAAGTTCAATAAAAGAATATTTTAAAGTAAAGGAAAAATAATAAGATTATAGATAGGGGATTAATATGAAAGTTTCTTTTGTTATTCCATGTTATAATTCGCAAAAAACTATTGGGAAACTTATAGATATGACATGTGAACAAATGAACATGATGGAAATGAATGATTATGAATTTGTACTTGTCAATGATTATTCTAAAGATAAAACAATGGATGAATTGAGAGCTATAGCTAATAAGTATAAATTCGTTAAAGTTATAGATTTAGCAAACAATTTTGGGCAACATAATGCAATAATGGCTGGGTTAAATTATGTAGAGGGCGATATAGTTATAGGTATGGATGATGATTTACAAACTCACCCATCCCAACTTCCTAAATTATTTGCGAAGCTAGATGAAGGATATGATTTAGTGTATGGAAAATATCCAGAAAAAAAACATTCATGGTTCAGAAATTTAGGTAGTAAATTTAATAATTTGACGGTCCGTGTACTGATAGGGAAACCTAAAACCTTAAAAGCAAGCAGTTTTTGGATAGCTAGAAAGTTTGTAATAGATTCAATTATAGAATATGAAAACCCATATGCTCATTTGCAAGGCTTATTTTTAAGAACAACAAAAAATGTAGGTAATGTTGATATAGAGCATTTTGAAAGAGTAGAAGGAAGTTCAAATTATACAATGAAGAGGTTGCTTAAATTATGGGCAAGTTGTACAAACTTTTCAATAGTACCACTAAGAATAGCAACAATGCTAGGGTGCATATTTTCTGCTTTAGGGTTTATTGGAGCAATTTACATAATTATAAATAAAATATTATATGTTAATATTGCAAGCGGATGGAGTTCTATAATGTCTGCAATTTTGTTTTTTTCAGGGGTAAATTTATTATTCATTGGGTTAGTAGGTGAATATGTAGGGAGAATATTTATTAGTATAAATAAATCTCCACAATATGTGGTAAGAGAGTTTATAAATGTTAATAACAACGAGGTAATTGAAAAAAGTATTATTGAGGGAGTAGATAATTATGAAGAGAATACTAATTCTAGGAGCAGGCAATGCTCAAATTGATGCAATTAGATATTGTAAAGAAAATAATTATGAAGTATATGGCTGTAGTTATACTAATACTGATAGAGGGATACCATTATTAGACAGCTTCAAACAAATTGATATAAAAGATATTAAAGCTGTAAGTGAATATGCTAAAGAAATTAAGGCTGATGTAGTATATTCAGTTGGTTCAGATATTGCAATGCCAACAGTATGTAAGGTAAATGAAGATTTGGGGTTGCCAAACTTTATATCATCAAAAACAGCTAGTATATGCCAAAACAAAAATTTATTACGTGAGTATTTAGGGCAAGATTTTGTTGGGAATATAGAATATATATCAGTTTCTACATTACAAGAAGCTATGTCATTTAATATATTTCCATGTATAATGAAACCTGTAGATTCACAAGGACAAAGAGGCGTTTATAAGATAAACACCAAAGAGGAAATGGAGGAATTTTTCAATAAATCTATTGAATTTTCAAGTTCTAAAAAATTAATAATAGAGAAATACATTGATGGACCAGAGATATCTGTAAATGCATATGTTGAAGACTCTGTTTTAAAATTATGTTTAGTTTCTGATAGAATTGTATTTAATGAATTACCTGGCGGAATAATAAAGGAACATATAATTCCTACTTCATTTGCTAACGAAAATACAGTAGAAAAGGTAAATGATCTAGTAAAAAGAACTATAAAAAAACTTAATATAAATAATGGTCCAGTATATTTTCAAATTAAATTAGATGGAGAAAATCCAATTTTAATTGAAGTAACTCCAAGATTAGATGGGTGCCATATGTGGAATTTAATTAAAAATTACTGCGGAGTAGACATATTAGCATCATCATTTGAAAAACTTTTATTTAATAAAAATGCAGAATTTAAAAAATCTTATAAAGAAGGTATTTACCGTTTAAGATTTATGTGTGAAAAACCACATGAATTATTTGATAGAAGCAAATACAATATAGATAACAATATTTATTGTGAGTGGTACTACGAAGATAATGATATAGTTAAACCTATGAATAGATATATGGAGAAATGTGGGTATGTAATTGAGGTGATTTAGTAATGCTTAAGTATTTTGTAAATGAATCAATTAAAAAATTAGTTCAAATGATATTTGGATTAGAAGTATTTGATTTTCCGGTATTAAATTCTTTAAGAAAATTAGCATACAGAGCTGTCTTTAAGATGGGAAACAATCCTATAATTGAAAAAAATGTGAAAATATATAGGGTTCATCAAATGATAGAAGGAAATATAAAAATGGGTAGCAGAGTATTGCTTGGAAAGAATGTAGAAATAGATTCTTCAGGAAAAGTAGAAATAGAGGATGATGTGTGGTTTTCAGAAGGTAGCCAAGTTCACTCTCATTATCATGTGTTAGATGAAGATAGGATAATGAGAGTGAAAGATAAAATAGTACCAGTTTCATTAACATTTAAAGAAGGATGTTGGATTGGTGCAAGAGCTACAATATTACCTAGTGTAGGTGTTATAGGTAAACACGCAGTAGTAGGAGCAGGTAGCGTAGTAACAAAGCCAGTAGAAGACTATACAGTAGTTGCTGGTAATCCTGCTAAAGTAATAAAAAAATTAGATTATAAAGAAAAGAGGAATTAATTATGATAGCTATTACTGGAGGAACTGGATTTATAGGCCAATGGATTTTAAAGTTATATAGTAACAAGTATAAGTTTAAAGTACTTACAAGAAGTTTAGATATGTCCAAAGATATATACAAGCACGAGAATGTAGTATATTGTACAACAGATTATTCAGAAGATAGCTTAAGAGAATTATTAAAAGATTGCGATAGAGTTATTCACCTTGCATCTATAAAAGTCAATAAGGGAATAGAGGAAAAATTTGAAGTTTATATTGAAAATATAAGGATATCTGAAAATATATTTAAAGCATGCTCCAATGTAGGGATAAAAAATATAGTTTCTTTATCTAGTAGAACAGTCTATGGATTTAATGAAGATAAGGTTTATTCAGAAGAAGAAAAGGTTAATCCTATAAATATATATGGAATTGTTAAGGTAACTATAGAGTTACTTTCAAAATATTATAATGATAAATATAATATGAAAATAAAATCACTTAGACTAGCACAAGTTCTGGGAGTAGGTGATAGAGATAGTTTTATGTTTGGAGTATTTTTAAATAGATGTATTGAGAAAAAGAGTCTATCAATATATGGTGAAGGAAAAGGTGAGAGGAATTATATATATGTAAAAGATGTAGCTAGAGCTATTATGATATCATTGGATAATAGTAACGAAAGTGGTGTTTATAATATTGCAAGTGATACAACGGTCTCTCATAGAGAACTAGCTGAAACTATATGTAATGTCTTTGACAATAAAGGTAATATAGTTTATCTTTTGGATAAGGTTGAAGACACTAGTATACAAAGAATAGATGTAAGCAAATCTAAATCATTATTAGGGTTTAAATGTGAATATAATTTAGTAGAGATGATTGAAGATATTAAAAGGACTTTGGAAGAGGAGCGTAATTAGATGAAAATATTTAAAAATAGATATGTGCAATTACATATTGCTATTTTAATTTATACATTATCATCAGTATTTTCAAAACTTGCATCTGATTCGCTTAGTTTAAATGGGATATTTGCATTTAAAACACTTATAATTTTAGCAGGATTAGTATTTATATTAGCAGTATATGCAGTTATATGGCAACAGGTAATAAAAAATATAGATTTGTCAGTTGCTTATGTAAACAAAGGTGTATCTATAATATGGTCTTTAATATGGGCTGTTCTGTTGTTTAATGAAAAACTTCAAGTTAAAAATATAGTAGGTGCTTTAATAATTATAATAGGTATAATGGTGATTAATTATGATAAATAGTAATTTGGCGATAATAATAATATTAATATCTTCTTTTATAGTAGCAATATCTCAATGTATTTTGAAGAGTAGTGCTAATAGAAAACATAAAAGCATAATTGGGGAATACATAAATTTTAGAGTTATATTTGGATATGGATTATTTATGCTTTCTTTATTTTTAAATGTTATTGCATATCAGGGAATACCATATAAGTTAGGACCTATTATTGCTTCTACTAGCTATATATTTATAATGATATTAAGTAGGGTAATTTTAAAAGAAAAGATTACAAAACGAAAGGTATTAGGAAATATATTAATTTTAACAGGGATTATTATATTTGCTAATTAGAGTAACTTATAAGCTTAGAATATGAAACAACATATGAATTATAAGTATGAGGAGAAGCAATGGATAAATTTAAGAATACGTTAAGTAAAATAAAAAAAAATTATATAGATAATGAACAAAAACGATTTTGTTATAATTTATTAATGATAGCGTTTATTAATGCTATGTTTTTAATTGTTTATTTTAAATTTTTTCGAATATATTTTGCTGTGAATGACGATACAGCAATGGGAGGATTAATGGCAGGAATACAGGGAATGTTTCCTGGGTACTCAGTATTTGTTAATTTCATACCATCTTATTTAATATCAAGGTTGGCCATGATATGGGGAAATATAAATTGGTATGGAGTATATTTAGTAGGTACATGTTACTTGTCATTTACTTTTATTGGTGGGGTTATATTTCAGAGGATGAAACTAAAAATAGGTAGTGCTATATATATAGCTATAGTTGCTTGTGGATTTATTCCTATTCTTAGATATTTTACATTTACTACAATTGCTTATGTGGCTATATTAGCAGGAATTGTATTTATAATACAGGGATACTATTCAGAGGTTAAACCAACTAAATATGCTTTATATATAGTCGGAGTTTTAATGTTTATAAATGGATCTTTTATTAGAGATAAATGTATGTACACAGGAATTGTTTTACTTTGTGGGTTTATAATAATGGAACTAATAAAAAAACGAAAAACTAATATAAAAAATATAATGATACTAGGGCTAATAGTATTAATCAGTTGTGGCTTTTCTTTTGTTTTTAGAGTTTATAGTTTGAATCAATATTATAAAGATAGTACTTGGAGTAAATATGTAGAATTTAATAAAGCACGTTCAAATTTAATAGATTTTGGATTACCGGATTATAATACCAATAAGGATATTTATAAGAGTGTTGGATGGAGTGAAAATGATTATAATATATTCAATTCATATTCATTTCCAGAGGATGAAAAATTTTCGACAAATAATTTAAAGAAAATTTATGAATATAAAAGATCTATGAAAAGTAATGTTGAATTTGCCGGAGTTATAAGAAAATTAATTGATAATGTAAATAAAGAATTTAATATACAAATATGCATATTACTAATAGTAATTATAACTATATATAATGTGTATTATTCTGAAAATAAAATAATGAGTATATTTGTAGCAATGTTTCCATTTATAATTCATATATTCTTTATTTTAATTAATAGGGCTCCATATAGGGTGATTTATCCTCATTACTTTATATCAGTAGTTTTATTATTATTAATATCAAATAAGTACGAAAAATTATCTATTGATAATGAAGAGGCTAAAGTAAATGTAAGATCAACTAATTGTATATTATCCATTATAATAGTTGTATCAATAGTTATCTCAGTTAAACCAATATATGAAAGTTATTACGATAGGAAAGACATTAGTAATAATGAACTATTAAAGCAAAGTATAGAGGTATATCATACTTTATGCAATGATAAAAATAATATATACTTAACATCTATGGATTATAATGGTAGCATTGTAAAAGAAAATTCTATATTACGTTGGAGTCTACCAGGGAGTAAAGAAAATGTAATAAGTGTTGGTGGATGGGGAAGTAGGAGTAAAAACATTGAATATGTTAAAGAATTAAATGGAATAGATAATTTAATTTATGATTTAATTAAGAAAGATAACTATTTCTTTGTAGATAGAGGGAGACATGTTAGCATGTATCAAACTTATTTCAAGGAAACATACAATCTTGATGTGTCATTTGATATAGTAAATAATATGTATAATTCATATATATACAAAGTTAGAGTGGTAACTAATGCAGAGGAACAAGTTGTAGCAGAGGGAAGTTTAGAGAATTAAAAGCATATTAGTAAATGGTATATTATTTATTTTGATAATCCCTTAGTGATAAACTAAGGGATTATTCTTAAAAAAAGTGGTGCATTTTATAATAATATTATTAGTAAAAGAAGGTAGAATATATGAATGAAAACATTAAATTAAAAGATATATATAATTCGATAAGGGAATATATTATAGTTACCATGACTACTTTACCTATTATATTATTGATATATTACGTGAAGGGGTTATATCCATTTGGAAATAATTCTATTATATATGCAGATATGGTCCAGCAAATCGCTCCATTCTATTATAACTTTTTTGATATTATAAAGGGAAGTTCCAGTATATTTTATGATTTTAACACTGCAATGGGATTTAATATGTTTAGTACAATATCTGGATACTTTTTAAGTCCGTTTTCTTATATAGTACTGTTATTTAAACGTGAGAATATAATTTTAGCCATAAATATAGTATTTATGGCTAAAGTTATAGGTTGTGGATTAAGTTGTACTTGGATAATAAAGAAGTATTTTAGCAATATAAAAACATATTGGGTTGTATTTCTAAGCCTTTTATATGCTTTTTCTAGTTATAATTTAATAATGTATCAAATTATAAATTGGTTAGATATAGTTATTATTTTTCCTATATTATTAGTTTCTTTAAAAAATTTATTAGATAATAGAAAAATTATATTATATATAAGTACACTAGCACTGGTTATATTAATGAGCTATCAAGTAGGATTTATGATAATTCTATTTGTATTATTCACATCAGCAATATATATGAAG
>JAAZMA010000241.1 GCA_012799055.1 Tissierellia bacterium | reverse complement strand
CTCTACATTTGACTGATCTCCAAGTAGTCCAACTAAACTTGCATACTGAGATATAGAACATGGATTTGATGTAGTGTGGGATTGAATATTACTCATTACTTTTGCTATTTTTTCATTGGCAGCAGCATAACCTATTCTCCAACCAGTCATTGCATATGCTTTTGACATACCATTTATTACAATAGTTAAATTTTTAATATCTTCATTAATGGATGCTATGCTAATATGTTCACCATCATATACTAATTTTTCATAAATTTCATCTGAAATTACAAATATATTATTTTCAACTGCCCAATTTGCTATTTCAGTTAATTCCTCCTTTGTATATATAGAACCTGTTGGATTACTAGGGCTGTTTAGTATTATAGCCTTTGTTTTGTCTGTTAAAACTTTATCTAAGTCAGAAACTGTAAATTTAAAATCGTTTTCTTCTTTAGTATGAACATATACAGGTGTTCCACCAGAGATTTTAACCATTTCTGGATAGCTAACCCAATAAGGAACAGCGATAATCACTTCATCTAAAGGATTTAGTATTGCCATTAACGCATTGGAAATAGAATGTTTAGCACCATTAGATATAACAATATTACTAGGAGAGTAATTTAAATGGTTTTCTTCCTTAAATTTTTTACAAACTGCTTCCTTTAATTCAGTTATACCTGATGCTGGGGTATATCTAGTTAATCCTTCTTCTATAGCTCTAATACCCTCTTTTCTAATATTTTCAGGAGTATTAAAATCTGGTTCACCTGCTCCAAAACTAATTACATCAATTCCTTCAGCTTTCATGGCTTTTGCTTTAGCAGTAATTTCTAAAGTTACTGATGGTGATATCTGTAATCCTTTTTCTGATAAATTAAAATTCATAATATTTACCTCCATTCTTTTTATTAAAATATAAATTAAAATTTCATTCCATAAATATCTTTAAGCACATTTTGGACAATATGCAATGAATCTTCAAAAGTGGGTTTATATTGTAAAAGTATAATTTGATAATGTTTGTATCCTTCATTGGTTAATCTATATCTTCTAATTGATCTTTTATCAGGTTCATCCCACCAACCAACTATATATCCTTCACCTTCTAACTCTCGAAGTAAAGGGTATACCATGCCAGGACTAGGTTCCCATTTATTGTCTAGTCTAATTTTAATTTCTTCAATTATTTCATTGCCATAATAAGCCCTGTCATTTAGCAAATGAAGAATATATAGTTTTACGAAAGAAGTTGTGCTTATTTTGGAAGGAAATTGTCTATTTCTTTCACTTTTATATTCAGTCAATTATATCCGTCCTTTCATAATGGGAATATTGTTTATATTAATATAATATTTTCCCAATAAATAATCTCCATTTATAAGTCTACCATGACAATCTGAACCACCAGTAATTATTAAATTGTTCTTTTCAGCAATATTTAACAAATACCTAATATCTTCAGGTTTGTGCTTCCAATGAATAGCTTCTATACCATCAATATTATTATTTATACAATATTTAATGATAGTTTTGTTTTTAAGCAATCCAGGATGTGCTAATACAGCAATTCCGCCTAAATTGTGGATTATATTTATTGTCATTTTCACATTTGGTGCTACTTTCTCTACATATCCAGGCTGTCCTCTATTTAAATATAAATTAAAAGCTTCTTCAATACTTTTTACATATCCTTTTTGAACGAGGACCCTAGCAATATGGGACCGACTTATAAGATTTTCATTAGCTAATGACTTTACCTCTTCTTTTTTGATTTTAATGCCAATGTGGTTAAGTTTATTTATCATTTTCAAGCCTCTATTTAATCTACTTTCCTTCAATTTATTAGATAAATTAGCCAATTCTCTCGATTTGTAGTCAATAAAGTATCCTAATATATGCACCTCTTCATTTAGATGTATACACCCAAATTCTATACCAGGTATTATATAAAGACCTTTGTTTAAACTATTATTGTATTTTATTGCCGTCTCTATTCCATCAACAGTATCATGGTCTGTAATGGCAATACCATCTAAATTTTTCTTTATAGCTAAATCTATTACCTCTTTTGGTGTAAATAGGCCATCAGAGTAATTAGTATGTACATGTAAATCGAAAATCATCGAATATTCTCCTCCAGGGTTTAATTATATTATATACAAGATAAGCATAAGGTATCAAGAGGAATTTAAAATATAGAAACATAATAAAAAAACCTGTTAATATTAACAGGTTTTTTTATTACACTTCCCCCTAGATTATCTTGGTTCAACAATTAATTTAATAGCTGTCCTTTCTTCACCATCAATTTCGATGTCTGTAAATGCTGGTATGCAGATTAAGTCAATTCCACTAGGAGCAACAAATCCTCGTGCTATTGCTACTGCTTTAACTGCTTGGTTCAAAGCACCTGCTCCAATTGCTTGCATTTCTGCGCTACCTTTTTCTCTTAAGACACCGGCTAGTGCTCCTGCTACAGAATTTGGACTTGATTTTGCTGATACTTTTAATACATCCATTAAATATCCCCCTCTATAATATTTTAATATATTATTGTGTATATAATACATATTCTACAGATAAATCAAAACTCCTCTTTTTTTTATAAAATATTTGCATGATTTAAATTTTTTTGAGCAAGTTTTGCTGTAGAATATTAAAAACAATTGGAAAACTTATTTTGCATATTCTATGGCACGAGTCTCTCTAATAACATTGACCTTTATTTGGCCAGGATAATCTAGTTCAGACTCTATTCTTTTAGCAATTTCTCTAGCGGTATGAATTATTTCATCATCATTCACATCATCAGGTTTTACCATAATTCGTAGTTCGCGACCAGCTTGTATAGCATAGGATTTTTCAATTCCATCGAAGGAATCTGCTATTTCCTCTAATTTTTCTAATCTTTTAATGTAAGCTTCGAGAGTTTCCCTCCTAGCTCCTGGTCTTGCTGCAGATATTGCATCAGCAGCTTGAACTAAAACAGCTTCCACAGTTTGTGGTTCTATATCCCCATGATGTGCAGCAATTGCATGAACAACTTCTTTTGATTCTTTATACCTTCTTGCTAAATCAACCCCAATATCCACATGAGGTCCTTCTATCTCATGATCTACTGCCTTACCTATATCATGTAGTAAGCCAGCTCTTTTGGCTACTCTAATATCAGCACCTAATTCAGCAGCCATAACACCTGATAGATGTGCAACCTCAATAGAATGTCTAAGGACATTTTGTCCATAGCTTGTTCTATATTTTAATCTACCCAGTAGTTTAATTAACTCTGGATGGAGACCATGGATTCCAGTTTCAAAAGCAGCTTGCTCTCCCTCTTCCTTAATAATACTATCGACTTCTATAGTTGCTTTTTCAACCATTTCTTCTATTCTTGCTGGATGGATTCTTCCATCAACTATTAATTTTTCAAGGGCAATTCTAGCAATCTCTCTTCTGATTGGATCAAATCCAGATAATACAACAGCTTCTGGGGTATCATCTATTATTAAATCAATACCTGTTAAAGTTTCAAGTGTTCTAATATTTCGACCTTCTCGACCTATAATTCGGCCTTTCATTTCATCATTAGGTAAAGGTACAACTGTTACAGTAGTTTCTGCAACATGGTCAGCTGCGCATTTTTGAATTGCACATGAAATAATTTCTTTTGCTTTTTTCTCCGCTTCTTCTTTTGCCTTATTTTCCATTTCTTTTACAATAATAGCTGTTTCATGAGCAATTTCTTTTTTAATATCATTTAATAATAGCTCTTTTGCTTCCTCGGAAGTTAGGCCTGAAAGCTTTTCAAGTTCTTCAACCTGTTTCTTATATAAACCATCTATAAGAATTTCTTTTTCATTTAAACTTTTAGCCTTTTTATTTAGGCTTTCTTCTTTTTTTTCTAAGGTTTCAGTTTTCCTATCAATAGCTTCTTCCCTGTTCAATAATCTTCTTTCTAGTTTTTGTATTTCAGACCTTCTTTCTCTATTCTCTTTTTCATTTTCAACCCTAATTCTATGGATTTCTTCTTTTGCTTCTAAGAGAACTTCTTTTTTGTGAGTTTCAGCGTCCCTATTAGCATCTTCAATAATTTTCTTTGCTAATTCCTCAGCATTTTTAATCTTTCTTTCACCGATGGTCTTTCTTATATAAAAACCCACAAGGATTCCTAAAATAGCTGTTATTATGATTTTTACATATTCAATAACCATCCACCTCCAATTCTATTAAGTTTTCAAGTTTCATTATACATTCTCTTTTTTATAAATCCTAGATAAAAATATAAACCGAGTAGTCTCGGCTTATAGAGTCTACACATATATATCTTTGCATAGCTAGGTACGTCTATATTTTATTACTTTTTTCCAAATATGTCAAGAGGACTAAACTAAGGATTGATTTTTTCCACATGGCTTTCAGTTCCTTTCATATGAACTTTATAGGAAGTGGTACCAATGGCTGCAAGATGATCATTATGGGTTACCATTATAATTTGTCGATTGAACATTTCGGAGGATTTCTTCAAAAAATCTGCAACGTTAAAAATATAATCCTCAGAAACATGTTTAGCTGGTTCATCTAATATAAGTGGGCCCTCTATTCTAGGCTTATGAATTTGAAGAAAAGCAATTCTTAATGCTAAAGAAATTATATCTACAACTCCTCCACCCCTAGATAATTCTGGTTTTGTTTTTATTATAGTATCATCAAAATTTGTAATAACATAAAATTCAGCATTAGGCTTGCCATATAATTCTTCAATTTCAATTTTGAATTCAACATTATTTTCAAAAATAAATTGTAAACAATTTGTAACTAAAGTTTCAATTTGAGTTTTAGCTTGATTTCTAGCAAATTCTGAAGTGCTTTGAAGAAGTATTGCTACCTTTTCTATTAATTCTACTTGGGAATTAATATCTTTAATTAGATTCTCATAAAGTTTAATTTGTTCTAATAATTTTTCTTTTTTTCCCTCCTCTTTAGAAATAAAGGAGTTTATTTCTAATAAATATTTATCTAGTTCTTCCAGTTTTTTTATCATATTATCACTTATTCTCCAATATATCCTTTGGTAATAATGCATTGGCTTCTTTAAACAATTGATTTATTTCATCATTTAATCTTTTAATTTCTTCGTCTAAATCTTCAGGATTAATTCCTAGTTCTTTTAACTCTTTTATTATTTCCTGTTGTTGATGATTCAACTGTTCAAGTCTTGCTTCTGCTTTATATTTTAAATTTCTAGCTTTTTCTAAATTGCTTTTTAATTGGTTTAGCTCCTTTTCATAATCCATATTTATCCTCCTATTTATAATTGTTTATTATTTTTTCAACTTTAGATTTATCTATCTGACTAAAACATAAGGGACATATTTCTATTTTATTTAAAATTGTCTCATACTTTAAAAGATTGTTTTTCAATTGATTTTCCAAATTTACTAAAATCTTTTTTTCTTTATTATAATTTTTAGTAATTATATCATATTTATTTTTATATAGGATGATTTTTTGTAGTTTTTCATTTTTGTCCCTAATGGTATTTTCCAAATAAGAAATTTTATCTATATTTTTTAATTTTTCTGTATAAACTATGCCTATAGAAAGACTTTTATTTATAGTATTTAATTTTTGCATTAAACTTAAAAGTTCTTTATATATTAAGTGATTCTTATTAATTAATGTATAATTTTCCTGGACTTTATCAATATTTTCAAGCTTAGTTAATTTGTTTTTTGTTTTTAATATATTTGTATTTATTAGTTTATAATTAAAATATAATTTATTAAGTTTATTCCTTTCTTCAGTTAGTATATTAATCTTTTCTATAGATTTTTTTATTTTGTCTATATTAATAAGGGAATTTAATAATTTCTTATCCTCTTTTATTTGAACTTTTATTCTAATTAATTTAATTTGTTTTTCTTTTATAGAATTATAATCATATATATATTTAATTAAGTTTTTTTCTATTTCTGCTATTTCATTAATATTCTCTAATTTTTCTAAATAATAATGGGATAATTTAATCTCTCCATTTATTTTATTTAATTCCTGTGATAAGTTAGACAACTTTTCTAATTTGTTTTTTTTGTTAAATATTTTCAATCTGATATTTTTTAATTGATTGAAGTTATCAATTAAATCGTCTAAATAGTTGTATTCTTGGAGGTTTTTATATAAGACTTCTAAATTCTCTTCATAATTTTTCTTTTTAATATTTAGATTTCTTATGTCTTTTAAAGTATCTTTTAAAGCATCATCAATTATATGAACGCCAACTAGTCTACCTATAGCGTTGGCACGACTTGAGTTTTTTTCTGAAAGTAGAAAAGGTCCTTCTAATTGTTCCCCAATATTAATATCCTTAGTTTGGCTTCCATCTAGAGGAATTTTTCTTATGGCAGTTTTATCAATTATTTCTTGTGGTACAGTAGTTCCAAATCCTTCAAAAATTTCTTCGTTACCATCTTGGTCATAGAGATAATAAGCGTTTTTATTATTGGACCTATATCTTTTTATTTTTGTATTATCGTTAAATATTATGCTAACACTACATTCTTTTTCTCCTTCTCTTATAAAGAAATCTCCAGAAGGCTCATTAAATAGTGCCCATTTTATACCTCTAATAATAGCTGATTTCCCTTGGTCTGATGGGCCTACTATAACATTTAAAGAAGGGTCTAATTCTATTTCTGTATATTTATGTGATTGGAAGTTTTCTAAAATTACTTTTTTTATATATTTCATATTATAAATCCCCCCCTAAATCCTTCATCTGGGAATTAGCTATTCTTTTTAAGGCCTCCTGTTTCACATCTTCAGATACACCTTTTGCATTAGATACCTCTATTAACACTTCGTTAATATCTAATTTATCGAAATTAACT
>JAAZMA010000328.1 GCA_012799055.1 Tissierellia bacterium | reverse complement strand
GGCACGTCGCCAACGTTCGTCCTGAGCCAGGATCAAACTCTCATTTAAAACTTTGAAAGCTTGCCTGTTAAAATTTATTGCTTAAATTCTACTCAAAGTACTTCACACTGTTTAGTTGTCTAGGTTCATTAATTTGAACGCTTTATTAATATAGCATATATTAAGTGCTTTGTCAAGTCTTTTCTTAGGTTTTTTATTTTGAATTGCTATATTTTTATGGTTCCTTGCCGCCAGGAAAACTGACGACATAGAATAATCTAACATATTTTTTACCTCTATTCAATCCTCAAATTCTGTCAAATTTATATGTTATTTTCATTTATCTACAGAATATATCTATTTCCTTCTTTAATCTTTAAATCTCCATTTTTTTAATTTGTAATTTTTTCTGCTATTATACTACCTAATGCTATGGAGTAAAGTTTAGATTCATGAGTATCTGCTCTTGAGGTTAACACTACGGGAACTTTTGCTCCCATAATAATTCCTGCTGATTTCCCTCCTGCAAAATATGTGATACTCTTTCCTATTCCATTACCCATCTCAATATTTGGTACTAATAATATATCTGCATCCCCAGCTACTTCTGATTTATACCCCTTTATATTTGCAGATTTCTTAGATACTGCCAAATCTAATGCCACAGGACCATCTATTATAATTCCATCTTCAAAATAACCTTCCTGATATTTTCTTGTAATTTCATAGGCATCCATTGTAGCAGGCATTTTAGGATCTTTAATTTCCTTTGCTGCTAAACAAGCGACTTTAACTGTTTCATTTCCCATAGCTTTTGCCACTTGCACTCCATTTTCTATAATTTTTATTTTCTGTTCTAAATCTGGATATAAATTCATTCCCCCATCAGTTAGATATATTAATTTTGGATAAGTATCTATTTCATATACCATTATATGGGATAATAGAGATTCAGTTCTTAAACCCCATTCTTTATTAAGTACTGCTTTCATTAATGTAGCTGTATCTACTATCCCCTTCATTAAAAAGTCAGCTTCTCCTCTACTTACGAGTTTTACTCCTATTTCTGCAGCTTTTCCCAGATCCTTTTCATTAATAATATTAAATTCTTCGAGATTAAAGCCAAATTTTTTCAGCATATCTTCAATCTTTTCCATATTTCCTATTAATATAGGGTCTATAATGCCTAGTCTCATAGCTTCCACAACAGCTTCTAATACCTCTTTATCCTGGGCAGATACAACTGCTAATTTCATTTTTCTTTCATTTTTAATTTTAAGTAAATCATCTAATTTTGTTATAGCCATATTATCCCTCCAAAATGTTTTTTTATAAGTTTAAATATTTTTCTAATTGCATTTTTTGTTTTCTTATAAAATCATCATCAGGATTCAATTCATAAGCTAAATTTATATCTTCTATGGCCTTAGGAATATTTCCTAACTCCAAATAAATCATACCTCTATTAAAGATTGTTTTATAGTCATTTGGATATACTTTAATTCCATTGCTAAAAGTTTTAATTGCATTATCTAAATCCCCCACTGCATATAGACAAATTCCCAATTCATTATAAATATCTATATTGTTACTATCTAATTCTATTGCTTGTTTTAAAAAATTTATTGCTTCTCTATATTCACCATTTCCTTTATATGCTAAAGCAATCAAATAATATAAATGTCCCCATTCTCTATATTTGTCTATTAATTTAAATAATTTTTCTAGTGCTAAATCATATTCTCCGCTGTTTAAGTAATAGACTCCTTGTTCAAAATTCACATCATCTTCAATCAATTCCAATTCTTTTCTAATTTCTTCTAATCTATCTATAGATTCATCTAATTTTAAATATTTTTTCCAAATCAAACTAGCTTTTAAAAATTGTCCAAAATATTTATAATGATATCCTAATTTATAATAGGCCAATGGAAAACTTGAATCTATTTCTAAAATTGTTTCTAAATACTTTGTGGCTTCTCTTAAAAAAACTATTCCCTTATCTTTAAATCTATTATCTATTAATCTCATCCCTATATTTTCTAAAGATAAGGCATAATTAAATAAACCATTAATATTTTGATTATTAATGTTTACTAAGGCCCTAAAATAAACAGCAGCAGCATCAATTTTTTCTCTTTCAACAAATTTTAATCCTCTATAAATAATGTAATCTTCTATTTTTGTATCATAATGGTATAAAATTTTTACATATTCATCTTTATATTTAAAATTTGTATCTGTTCCCAATATATAAATAATACCATCTATTAAATGTTTTACATTTAATTCTTCATTAACATTGCCTGATTTTATCTCCCCAATTAATGTATCTATAATCATAGGCAAAGGTATATAATCTTTAATAATATAACCTTTCAAATCTATAAAAGAACCTTTTTTTAATTCTATAAAAGAAATATTTTTAGTCATATCCATAAAATATTCATCTACAATGGTCAAAATATCACCTACTTATTTATGAAAATTATTCATATACATTCTTTTTCTTCTAGTACTAGTACTTAATAATTTAAATAAATGACCTCTATAAATCATTATGAAAGAAAACAATAATTGGCCTAAGAAATATAATAAAATACCCTTAATACTAAAATCAAATCTAAAGTCTAAATGAGTTGTAAAAACATCTAATAGTAGTGTATTAGTAGTTAAATATAATAAAAAATGAAAAATAACATTGGGTAATATCCAATTTAACCAATTCTCTTTCATAAATTGAAAAGCGTAACCAATACTTTCAAAAGGAGAATAATATTTTTGATAAATAGTCTCTGGCAAAGGATTTAGGGCAACTAGTATTAATATACTAATAATATTATTTAAATATATGGCATTATCGCCTACTATACTATATACAAAAGATAATAAATAAGAAGCCAACCAGGCTATAAAAAATACTCCATAAACTTTCCACAAAAATGCCTTAAAACCATCTTTAAAATCCTGAATAGTTATTCTATCGTGATTAATAATATTAAACAACAAATAGAGATAATTAGAAATCAAGCTAGCACTAACAATTGCCATTATAAAACCTGCTAAAATATACAATACTCCTTGAAAAAAGGTAGACAATATTATCAATAAAAAAATATTTAATGCAGTATATACTAATCCTGTAAACACTATCATCCAATTATTTTTAAAAGAATTTATGGTTTTTTCCATAGTTGATTTGTTTACAAAAATTATGTCCTGAAGCAAATTCAATTTACCCACTCCTTTTAATGTGATTTGTTATATTATAAGTCATACATTTATTAATAACTCCATCTTTAAATTCAAATAAAATAAAAGTGTTTTTTAGCATATTTTCTTCAAAAATATAATCCTTATTAAATAATTCAAATAAGTTTAATTTAAATTCTTCTATGTGAATCCTTTTAATAAGTTCTTTTGTAGCCATATCTTTATATTGGCTTAAATAATTATTTAAAATATTTTCATCTTTTAATATTTCATGTTTATTTTTCTGAATAAATCCATCTCCTTTTCTATCTATAAACTTAGGTATATATGGATTTTTATGATTATAAATATAATCATATTTAAGAATTTCATTAATAATCCATAACTCTTCATATTCCTTGTAATGGCAAAAACTTAATAATATTTCATATAATCTATTTCTACTATGGGATATAGTGTGGTAATCCTTGCTTTCCCAATAAATTAAAAAATCCTCAAAAAAATCAAAAGGTGATTTGTAATGATTCTTAATTATATATTCTAAAGAATGTGTAAAATATCCTTCATTATAGTATTTTTCAACTAAATCTTCTATACCTTTTAATTTTAGTATTTCAGCATATCTTATCCAATTGGTTTTTAATACCTCATAAGGTGGTTTGTCTAAAAATTTAATTCCATATTTATTACTATTTTTTCTTAGACCAGAACCTTTTAATAATTTCAAAAATCCTAATTGAATTTTTTCTGGTTTAATCTCATAAACTTCATTAAAAGAATTTTTAAAACTATTATAGTCTTCATATGGTAGCCCAGCAATTAAATCCAAATGTTGATGGATATTTTTATTGCTTTTTATCTCTTTAGTAATTTGTTTTAGTTTATCTAAATCAGTAGTTCTGCCAATTGCCTCTAATGTTTTAGAATTAGTAGATTGAACACCAATTTCAAACTGAAACAAACCTTCTTTAGCTTTTTTTATAAAATCTAACATCTCCCTATCTAATAAATGGGCTGTTACTTCAAAGTGAAAATTCATATTTTTAGGGTCCTTTTCCATTATAAATTCCATTATTTCCATAGCAAATTTTTTATTGGCATTAAATGTTCTATCTACAAACTTCACCTGTCCTACATTTCCATTTATTAATATTTCTAAGTCTTCTTTGACTCTTTCTATGTTAAAATATCTAACACCTTTAATAGTTGAGGATAAACAAAATTGACAATTAAAAGGGCAGCCCCTAGAACTTTCATAATAAACAATTTTGTTTTCAAAATCATCCTCTAAGTTTTTATAGGGAGATGGTATAGAATCTAAATCTTGTAGTAATTCTCTAGGTGGATTTACTATAACTTTTTCACCATTTCTATAAATTAATCCATTAATATTATGAAAATCCCTTTCATCATTTAAAATTGTTTCCAAAAATTGTTTAAAACTTACTTCTCCTTCTCCATAAATTATAAAATCTATAAATGGGAAATTCTCTAAAATTTCATCTCCATCAAAAGATACCTCTGGTCCCCCTAAAACAATTAAAATATTAGGGTCAATTATTTTTAAGCTTTCACATATTCTAAAAGTTTCCTCCCTATTCCATATATAGGTGGAAAAACCTACTATATTAGGTCTTTTTTTATACAATTCTCCCACTATATAGTCTAAATTTTGGTTAATAGTAAACTCCATTATTTCCATTGGTATATTCTGGCAATAGGATTTTAAATATCTAATAGATAAGGATGTATGGATAAATTTTGAATTTAATGTTGTTAAAATAATTTTCATTTTCTTTCCCTCTTCTTTCAAACTATATTTTATTATAGCACAATCTATAGTAAACTACACAAAATAGTTTAAATAATATAAGAATTAACTTTATTATGTTGAAGAAGTTTGAAAAACAGTATAGAATAAATACATGAGAATATTTATGATGAAAGGGGTCGTTTAATGAATAATTTTGACAAAATATCAATCCAAGAAATCTCTAAAAAAGATATGCTTTTAATAATAGAAGCTTTGGAATACACAGGATTAAGAACAAATATTAGGGAATATATTGATTTAAGAAATAATATGGTACAGGAACTATCTAATCTTGCTGAAACCAGTGAAGAGGAATTTTTAGCTTATTTAAATAAATCTGTTCAATAAAAAACCTTCCCAAATAGGAAGGTCTTTTATTTTTTAAACTTATATACACCAGATTTTGTACTTAAATAAATAATTGTATTATCTCCAGTTTCTTCTCTTTTTACTACCTTACATCTATTTAAAAGAGAATGAAAAAACTCATCCCCCACATTAAATTGGAAAACATCTGGTAAATAATAATGTTCAATTTTTAAAGCCTCAGGAGATATTCTACCTTTTCTCAGTCTATATAAGTATTCTATTAACTCTTTATAATAATCAGGTACTAAGTTTTCTTC
>JAAZMA010000212.1 GCA_012799055.1 Tissierellia bacterium | reverse complement strand
TGCGCTTAGGATGATAATTTTGCGTTCAGGATGACAATTTTACGCTTAGGATGATAATTATATTTCAGGATGATAATTATATTTCAGGATGATAATTATATTTTCAGGATGATAATTTAGCATTCAATATGACGGTTTGAACTTTTAAATAATCCTATCTAAAATAGCTGTTTTATTATTAATTATTAATGTAGCGGGTATTATATATGTGAATAGAATTAAAGGGAGGGAATTAAATGAGTGAATTAATTAATAATAGAGAACATAGGCAAGAAATACTAAAGGAAGTAATTAGGGAACTTCATGCAGGGAAATCTGTAGAGGAAGTAAAGGAAAAATTTGCAGATGCCATAGAGGGAGTTAGCCCATCAGAAATCTCTCAAATGGAAGGGAAATTAGTTAAAGAAGGACTACCTATAGAGGAAATTCAATATCTATGCAATGTACACGCAGCAGTATTTAAAGGTTCCATAGAAGAAATACATCATCCAGAAGAAGTGCCTGGGCATCCTGTATATACTATGAAAAAAGAAAATGAAGCCATTAAAAATTATATAGAAGAAAACTTAAAACCTAATTTAGAGAAATTCCAGGCAGAAGATAGTAAAGAAAATATAAATAATTTAATTGAAGATATAAATCTATTATTTGATATAGATAAACACTATAGCAGAAAAGAAAATTTAATTTTCCCTTATTTAGAAAAATATAATATCACTGCACCGCCAAAGGTAATGTGGGGTGTGGATGATGAAATTAGGGCATTATTAAAGGAAATAAAATTAATGTTAGTTGACTATAGGGGCAATAAACAAGAAGTAGTAGAAAAAATAGAAAAAGTAGCTTATGAAATCAAAGAGATGATATTTAAAGAAGACAGCATACTATTCCCAATGGCCTTAGAAACTCTAACAGAAGATGAATGGATAAGCATATATAATGAATCTGATGAAATAGGCTATGCTATAATAGAACCAGAAACAGATTGGAAATTAAAAAGAGCTGATGTAGTTAAAAAAGAAGAGGAAAAGGGTCAATTAGAAGGTGGATATATAAAATTTGAAACTGGCATATTGTCTTCAGAAGAAATAAGCGCCATATTAAACACTATTCCAGGAGATATGACTTTTATAGATAAGGACGATGTGGTAAAATATTTCTCTGCTGGAGAACATAGAATGTTTGCTAGAACTAAGGCTGTAATAGGCCGTACTGTACAAAACTGTCATCCACCAGCATCGGTAGATACAGTAGATAGAATACTCAAAGATTTTAAGTCAGGAGAAAAGGATTCAGAATCCTTCTGGATTAAAATGGGGGGCTTATATGTATTGATTAGATACTTTGCCGTAAGAGATAAAGAAGGGAACTATCTAGGCACTTTAGAATTCTCCCAAAATATTGCACCAATACAAGAAATTCAAGGGGAAAAACGATTATTGGATGACTAGTCAAACAAAAAAGTTAGATATCTTTGTTGATACACGCTTATCATTTACCTTCCAATATATTAGTATCCAATATTTTTATATATTTATGATCATAATCTATAAGGCCTTCTTCTTTCATTTTTTTTAATTCTCTAAATAAGGAAGGCCTTTGGATTCCAAATCTTTCTGCTAATTCTTTTTTAGATATATTTAATTTAATAGTATTGCTATTTTGAATATGGTATTCATAAGTTAAAAATTCAATTATTTTATCTCTAATATTTTTAATGGAGATAAATTTTA
>JAAZMA010000127.1 GCA_012799055.1 Tissierellia bacterium | reverse complement strand
TGCTTCTGCTACCCTATGAAGAACATTTATATTCTCTTTTAATAAACTTTCTGCTTTATTATATGCTCTATCTATTAAGCTTCTCATTTCTCTATCTATAGCTGCTGCTACTTCTTCACTATAGTTTCTAGTTCTTCCAAAGTCTCTACCTACAAATACTTCTTCTTCATCAGTGCCATAGGTCATAGGTCCTAAATTACTACTCATACCGTAATGGGTTACCATTCTTCTAGCAAGCTTTGTTGCTCTTTCTATATCATTTTGAGCCCCTGTAGATATATCATCTAGTACTAATGCTTCTGCAGCTCTACCTCCTAGAAGTGCTACTAGCTCTTCTTCCATTTCCTTTTTAGTCATATAGTATCTATCTTCCTCTGGTAAATAAGCTGTAAATCCTCCAGCCATTCCCCTTGGTATAATAGTAACCATGTGAACTGGATCTTGATTTGGAAGAAGTCTTGAAGTAACTGCATGGCCTGCTTCGTGATAAGCAGTAAGTCTTCTTTCTTCTTCACTAATTACTTTAGATTTTTTCTCAGGACCTGCTACCACTTTAATAGAGGCTTCGTTTATAGTTTCCATATTTATTTTTTTACGATTTTGTCTTGCAGATAATAGTGCTGCTTCATTTGCTAAATTTTCCAAATCAGCAGGAGAAAATCCTGGTGTTCTTTTAGCTACTACTTGTAAATCTACATCGTCATCTAGAGGTTTATTTCTAGTGTGAACCTTTAATATTTCTTCCCTAGCTTTTACATCAGGTAGTCCTACATAAATTTGTCTATCAAATCTACCTGGTCTTAATATTGCTGGGTCTAATATATCAGGTCTATTGGTAGCAGCCATTACAATAATACCTTCATTGGTTCCAAAACCATCCATTTCAACTAGTAATTGATTTAAGGTTTGTTCCCTTTCATCATGACCTCCACCAAGGCCTGCTCCCCTTCTTCTTCCTACTGCATCTATTTCATCTATAAAGATTATACAAGGTGCATTTTTCTTTGCTTGTTCAAATAAATCTCTTACTCTACTAGCTCCAACTCCTACAAACATCTCCACAAAGTCTGAACCAGAAATACTAAAAAATGGTACTCCTGCTTCTCCTGCTACAGCCTTACTTAAATAAGTTTTACCTGTACCTGGAGGGCCTACTAATAGTACACCTTTAGGAATTCTAGCACCTATTTCTAAATATTTTCTTGGATATTTAAGAAAATCAACAATCTCTTCTAATTCTTCTTTTTCCTCTTTTAAGCCTGCCACATCAGCAAAAGTAACTAAGTTTTCATCATCTTCTTTATGCATCTTAGCTTTGCTTTTTCCAAAGGACATTACTCTGTTTCCTCCACCTTGAGATTGTTGCATAAGCATAAACCAAAAAACCACAAACATTAAAACTACAAATATGGTAGGTAATACACTTACAATCCAAGGTGTAGTTGGCTCAGGCTCAGCACCATAGGATTTTATCTCTTCAGAGTCTACTTTAGCTTTTAAATAATCATTATAGAAAGTATCTCTCATTTGATCTGGAATCAAAAATTCATATTGTGTCCCATCTTGAAGTTTTCCTTTTAAGGTATTTCCTACGGTTGTGATGGTTTTTATATTACCTTTGTCTAAATTATCTAAAAACTCAATTACATCCATTTCTTTTGCTGGCTCTACATCTTTACTAAATGTGGATACTGCAAATATTATTATAATAAATAGAAGCAAATAAAAACTACTGCCCCTAAAAAATTTTCTCAATCCTAGTCCTCCCTTCTGTCTAAAATTAAACCATATTCTCCAATTATAGCATATTTAAACTTAAAGCACAATAAAATTTTCAACTGTAAATTTCCTCTTTTAATGCTGCCACATAGGGCAAGTTTCTATACTTTTGAGCATAGTCTATTCCGTAGCCTACAACAAATTCATCAGGAATTACAAATCCTCTATAGGCCACTGGAACTTCAGTTTTTCTTCTATCTGGCTTATCTAATAGAGTGCAAGCTTTAACTGATTTAGGTCCTCTTTTCTTTAGATTATCTATTAAATAGGATAATGTAAGACCTGTATCTATAATGTCCTCTACTATTAATACATGTTTACCCTCTATACTACAATCTAAATCCTTTAATAATCTAACTACACCAGTAGAAGTAGATGATGAACCATAGCTAGATACAGCCATAAAGTCCATTTCCACTGGTATATGTATATTTCTAGCTAAATCCCCCATGAATATTACAGCACCTTTTAATATGCCAACTAGTATTAGCTCTTTTCCCTTATAATCTTCTGTTATTTGTTCTCCTAGTTCTTTAACCTTTGCCTCAATTTCTTCAGTTGTTACAAGTATTTCTTTTACAAAATCTTCCATGATAAGTCCTCCTTAAAACTCAATATATTTATAAGATATTTTTAATACCTTTTCTGTACACTTAGTTATTTTGTATAAATCACTAATTCGTAAACCCATTATCCATATAATATTCTTATTATCAATTAAAATTGGAATCTTATTTCTTTCATCCTTTGGTATCTTTTCATCAATAAAATAATCTTTGATTTTTTTACTTCCCTTCATGCCATAAGGAACAAAACGGTCTCCAGGTTTTCTATTTCTAATATATAATTTGCCGTCTATTTTATTATAATCAAAGTATTTTGTAAATCTATCTATATTATTAAAATTCACCTTATCTACAGTAGTTAATTCTGTAGTAATTTCTAATCCTAAATCCTCTATATATGTAGTATCTTCAATTAATATTTCATATAAATAGTCCTTAGGATTAAAATCTTCCTTTTTTTCTATAATAATTTCATTATAGCTTGTCTTAGCCACTAAATTATCTATTATATCAATGCTTTTACCTGTATCCCCTTCCCTAAATAAATCCAATATATTGACTACATGCTTTTCTGATATCCCTTGTATACTACCATTTATATTAATTATAGTATTTCTAATTATTCTTTGTTGAATACTTTGTTCCTCTTTTAAAAAAAGTTCCCTATTTAAAATTATACTATGTTTTCCTTTTTTTTTCACTATTTTATCATAGGCTTTTTTAGTATATTCTTCTAAAAAATCACTATCAATGGTAGCAATCCTAGATGTTCTCCATAAAGTATCTATAATATTTGGATTAAAGTTTTCTTCAATATAAGGAATTAGTTCTAATCTAATTTTATTTCTATTATATATAGGCTCTAAATTAGTTTTATCTAGCCTTGTTTCTATATTTCTATCTATTAAAAATTTTTCTATTTCACTTCTTTCAATATTTAAAATTGGCCTAATTATATCATCTGAAATAAAGTCCATTCCCCTAAGACCATCTATTCCTGTGCCTCTTAATAATCTCATTAATAAGGTTTCTGCTTGATCATTTTTATTATGGGCTACTGCAATTTTCCCCCCACCTAATTCTGCTAATATTTTGCGAAAAAATCCGTATCTTAATTCCCTGCCAGCTTCTTCAGAGGATATACCTTTGTCTTTAGCATATTGTTCCATATTAACTCTAGTTGAATAATAGGGTAAATTTAATTTTTTAGCTAAATTTTTTACGAAAATTTCATCAGCTAGTGCATCATCTCCTCTTACTCCATGGTTTACATGGGCTATATAAATATTAAAGTCTATTTCTACTATATCTAATAATACATAAAGGAGTGCCATAGAATCTGGCCCTCCTGATAGCCCTATTACCACATTGTCTCCATTTTCAATTAAATTGTACTTTTTTATATTATATAATATCCTATCCTTCATATTATCACCTATTTTTATTATATACCATTATCCCTCTATTAATCTTATATGAATTTCTATATAATTTCAACAAATTTACAATTAATATGAAATAAAGATTCTTTTAAATCCCAATAAGAAAATAAAAACAAAACCGACTATGGAAAAAATTAATATATAGTCAATTTTGCTTAAATTTTCATTAAATTTTTCTCTATTTAACAATCTATTTAAAGAATAATAATATTGATTAAAATTTTTAAATTTACCCATAAGGCCCTTTATTAAAAAATTTTTTTCTTCTCTTTTTAAAGGAAATTTATTAATTTTGTGTATCACATATTCTAAATTATACATTAGAGGATTAAGCTCCATTTTCCCAATTAAATTAACTATAATCATATTTATACTAAATATTGTATTTCCTTCTAAATTATATTTATATTTTGTATTCCAAGAATTTATATTATAAACCTGTGTATATTCCTTTGTAGGTTTATCCTTTTCTACTAAGGAACCATAATCAATTAAATATATATTCCCAAATTTGTCCAATATAATATTTTCTAATTTTATATCTGTATATTTATATCCTAAATTATCTATTTCCCTCATTATATTTAAAAGTCTTAATCCAATTTTAAATGCATGTCTAGTGTTTAATTCTTGACTTTTACTTACTTCTTTTAAATTTCTTCCCTGGATATAGTCCATTACAATAAAATGCCAAATATCTCCATTGTATTCCCAATCATCAAAATCATACACATTAGGCACAAAAGCCATGTTTTTAAATTTCATTAATCCATTGTATTCATTAGTTAAGGATAATAATTCTTTAGAAATTTTAATAGCTACAATATTTCCATAAGAATCGTACGCACTATATACTTTACCAAAATTTCCTTTTCCAATGGATTTTATAATTTGATAATTTTTTTTGTTCCATTTTCCTACTATATTCATAAATTCACCTAAACTATATTATTATATATGGGATATTCTCTATCTTTAGTAAAAATTTTTATAGCTTCTTCAATGGCAAAACCTGTAGGAGTAGTGCCACCAGTTTCTACTATTCCAATCTCTTTTCTTAAAATACCTATATCCTGAGTAAAATCACATAATAATTTGCAATGATTGTTTTTAAATGGAAATACCATAACCCCTATATAGCTTTTTCCCATTCTTTCTTCTAAAAAAAGCAATAATTCAAATATACTTTTCCTGGCTATATCTATTTTTCTTTTCATACTACCACTAATATCTAGTAGTATTAGGCATCTTAAATCTATTTCATTGCCAATTTTATCTATAAGTCTTACAAATTTATGTCTTTCTTTAGGATTTATATCTTCAATACTTAAATCTAGTATTTCTTTTAACTCTTGACTTACCATTTCTTCCACTGTACTATATACAGATTTCACCGTAACTCTACTTAAAGTCTCTGAAAGATTATTTATATTAGTTAATTCACATATTCCACCTCCACTTTCTGCTATATTTTCCAATTCAAAAATAGATGATTCTTCTTCATTGTCAATAATCCCTATGGTATTTACAATAATAGAATTATCTAAGGCTAGTGCTGCCATATCCCCAGGATTTGGTCCTATATTTGACTGCCCATCTGAAATAATTATTATTTGCTTTAACATAATATTTCCTCCTGTAGTTTTTAAAGATTATTGACTGAATCTTAAAAATTATACGGTTTTCCAAATCTTTGTAACTAAAATAGTCATATCATCCTTTCCATTATTAGATTGTTCTTTTGCTATATTTAGTATTGTATCTGCTATAATACCTGGATTTAAACTATCTATATTTTCTATTATATTTTTCATCCACCTTTCTTTATTTCCAATACTTTCATTTGATTCTATTACCCCATCTGACATCATAATAATAATATCTCCATCTTCCAAATACTCTTCATGTATATTAAAATCCACATCTTTTAATATTCCCACTGGAAGGGAATTAGGATTAATTGTTTTTACTTTATCTTTTTTCTTAATAAAAGTAGCAGGTGAACCAGATTTTATTATTTGCAATTTCCCTGTACACAGGTCTAGTAAAGATATGTCTAAAGTAGCAAATAATTCATCATTGGATTTAAGCATTAATACAGAATTAATGGTTTTTAAGGCTAAAGTCTTGTCAAATTTAGCCTCTAAAAAAGATTCCAATAAATTAAGGGCAATACTACTTTCACTATGGGCTTTCCCACCAGTTCCCATACCATCAGATAGAGCTATAAAATAACTATTTTCCTCTTCCCCAAAGGTATAATTGTCTCCAGAAATCTGATTAATACTATTTGCTTGAGAAACAACTTTAGTCAATGCATTGTATCTATTACTTTTAATAAGTTTATATTTCTGTTTTCCATTTTGAGATTTCCCAAAGCTTGTACACAATTTTAATGGTATATTTATAGAATCAGATACTAATTTTCTTATATTTTCACCTTTATTTATTTCCTTATAAGTTTTCTCTACATCTACATATATTTCAAAACTTTTATCCTCTAATTCAATTACTGTTACATTTTTTACATCTATTTTATTGTTTTTCAAATTAGCAAATATTATTTCCTCTACATCTTCTTTAAATATAGAATTTGCATAAATGTCATTAACCATATTTTCAATTATTTTTCCCACTTCTTCCAATTGATTAGATACTAATATTCTGTTTTCTAGAATTTTATTTTTCCACATATTATTTATTTTAAAAGTAGCAAAATTCCTTTTTATTTCTTCTATTAATTTTTCTTTATTTATACAATAATCTCTAATGGATATAGGTATATTGTTTTCTGTTAAACAGTTTTTTTCTTCTAATGTGGACACCATATTAAATATAGAATAATAGGTAGTATAAAATCCTTCTTCCCAACAAAATCTTCTCATACCACAATTAGAACAAATACAACTAGCCACTTCATCTACTAATTCATATGTTTCCTTAGGATCAATAGTAAAATCCATTTCTGTTGAAAATTTAAAGGTTTTACCCAAATCTTTAAATAATCCAGATACATCCTTTAATCTATCTACTATTAACTGTTCTTTTCTTTGAAAATAACTTTTTTCCTTATCCCTTCCCACTATTATATCTATATAATTGGAAATGTATCGGTTTAATGGTTTATATACAATATAGAAGATAATAATAGATAATATTAATTCCTTTAAGTTAATAAAACTAATCATATAGCCATTTATATAAAAACTTATTATGCTACTTCCCACTAAAAATCCTAATATGGAACCAATTTTCCCTAACTCCCTAAAAACTCCTGCTAATAAGCCTCCTAAGGCATAAATAGATAATATAAAGGGCATTTCTGTTTGAGAAATATAATTTGTTAAACCTAAAGATATACCTATTACTCCACCTATCAAAGCCCCTTCTGAATGAGCAAAATATAGAATTAAAACAGTGTTAATAATATTTTTAACAGATATACCAAATATTGAAAGATTGCCTATGCCAGAAATTATTAAGGATAATATTATAAAGGAGCAAATTATCTTCTCATTGGTATAGACTTTATTTACTGATTCTGTAGAGATACTATAGGAAAACATATAGCTTAAAGTGAAAACTGTTAAGCCTTCAAAAATAATAAGGAAAATATCGTATAAAAATATATTTTTAAATGCTAACAAAATAAAAAGTCTTGTAAGGGTAAATATAATACTAATAAATAGGGAAGATTTAATAAGGGTAGTTTTTACTTTTTTTTCATAGCTATTATATAATAGAAGTATTAAATTAATAGCTATGAAATACTCTATTCCTTTAAAACCCTGAAAAGTAAACATCCCTAGCATTGTAGATAAAAATAGATACAAATTAAATTTCCCTGTAATAATATAGGCTGAAACAAAGGCTATGGCAAAAGGTGTTAACTTGTCCATTATATTTGCTCTACCAATGAAAAAAGCCAATATAATAGTTAAAAAATATGAGCCATCTAAATCTAACATTTTATTAAATCTTTTATTTTTAGGTAAAATAAATTCTGCCTTAAACATTTCCATCCCTCCATATAATATTCTTGTATCCATGGTATCAGATGGGAAAGGATTTTTTTGTCAATACTACTCATATGAAAATAAGAATTTATTGACAAAATCAATTTAATTTATCTATTATTTATTTATGTAATGTAGCAAAGCTTTAAGGACTTTTCTTAGCTTTAATAAGGCTTAGAGATATAAAATAATTTATTTTTACATATTGTATAATTTTGTATTATATTTTTGAAATGGCTAAATAGACGGGTTTTCAATTTAATATAAATATTAAGTTAATATGAAGTTAATATTAGATTGGAATTAGGAAGTAGTTTATATTAGATTGGATTTTAAGAAAAATTAAAAAAACCGGAAAGTTCCGGTTTTATAAGTCCATACTTACAATTAAAAAATATAAATTGAAATCAACAAATGTTTATCTATATAAGTTAAAAATTAGTCGACCCCCTATATCTTTGCCCAGGTCCTTTTCTACTTTCTCTATTCCTTAGTTGATCTTGTTTTTCATTACTATCCTTTAAAAATTTAGAAAGTTTATCTTCGAAGGACATATACTTCTGCTGCTCGTCTGTTTTATTCCAGTCAATTTCAATGGGATTAGTAGTCTTAGGCTTAGCTTGTCTAATTGATAAACTAATTTTGCCATCCTTAGATATTGATAGAACTTTTACTTTTACTTTTTGATTCTTTTTCAAGTAGTCGGTTACTTTTTCCACATAGTCATCAGATATTTCGGATATATGGACTAATCCACTATCCCCTCCTGGTAATTGAACAAATGCTCCAAAATTAGTGATACCTGTGACAGTGCCCTCTACTACTTTTCCAACAGTTATGGGCATAAATAAACAATTCCTCCTTATAAAATATATTCTTTAATTAGTATATATTAGAATGCCCCAATTGTCAAATAATACTACTGTTTTCTAGAGTTTACAAAAGGTTTCTTTTCCTTGTTTTTATCAATATACATTATTTCTCTAGGTTTTACCATTTTTAATTCTTCCCTAGCTACTTTTTCCACAAAATTTAAGGAGTCTTTTTCTTCTATTTCTTCACTTAATTCTCTTATTTCCCTTTCTAATTTTTCAATTTCTTGTTTTTCTTGTAATATTATTTTTTCTGCATTTTTTATGGCAATTTGTTGACTTATTAAAGATTTGCCAACCCAAAATATAAATAATAATATTAATAAATGTTTTAGTCTAAAACCTTTTTTCCTTTTCATATATTATCACCTGTTTTTTATAATCTACACAGCTTATCTATTTTATATATTCTACATAAAAGAAAAAAATCCTCTATTTTTTAAAAATAATTTTTTTATGTTTTTTTATTTCATAAATAGCTTCCTTTGGAATTCTTTTAAGTCTATTAATTTTTATTCTTTTCCTTTGCATTGTTTTATTAAGTTTTTTTAAAGGCAATTTTAAAAAATTCTTAATACCTCTATAAATATTAATAATTCCATTTAAAATTTTTAGTAAAAAAGGGGATATAAACTTACTTAATATTTTTAAATATAAAATTCCCCCTCCAAAAAAACCTAAAAACACATAGGCTCTCAATTGAGCCCAATTATTTTTATTAAGTAAATAAAAGAAAATTAGTCCAATACCAATCCAAAACAAAAAATCTTCTATTATAGTGGCTATCTTTCTTGGTTTAAAGCAAAGTCTACTTATTCTATATATATCATAAGCCAGTCCTGCTATCAAGCCTCCATAAACAGAAGTTAAGAATATATAAAATTGAATTTTTACAGTGGTATCCATATTTCTCTCCTTATATTATTTAAATATCTTACCAATTATATTGCCTTTTTGAGATAAGTCCTTATCACTATATGTAATTCCATTAATAATACCATCTATTTTTATATTTCCGTCATCTATGTTTAATTTTCCCACATTAAGACCTTCTCCTTTAATAATAATGCCTCCCTTTATAGTTATTAAAACTATTGTATTTTCATTGAAGCTTTCCACTTGCTCTACTCCTGTAATTGTTACTTTAGACCTATTTTCGACTAATATATTTTGGTTTTTAAATTCCATTTTTCCATCAGTCAACTTTAATCCCTCCCATTTAGATTGACCAACCCTATCCTTATTAATATTTATGAAATAAAAAAGGCTTTTATTACAAAAGCCTTAATTAATAATTTTATATAATTTTGTTGCATCATCTTTTTTTACATTGTCTAAAATTTTTAATACTTCTATTTTTACAGAAGAATTGGCAAAATTTACTTCAACTATATCTCCTATTTTTACTTCATCTCCTGCCTTGGCTTCTTTTCCATTAATAAATACTCTTCCTTGTTCACAGGCCTCTTTGGCCACTGGTCTTCTTTTTATTATTCTAGAGTTTTTTAGATACTTATCTATTCTCAAAATATTAACCCCCTTCTACAATTAACAAAAATAAAAATCAGGTCATTGACCTGATTTTTACTTACTTATTTACAGCTTCTTTTAAGGATTTGCCTGCTTTAAATACAGGTGCTTTTGATGCTGGAATTTGAATAACTTCTTTAGGATTTCTTGGATTTCTACCTTCTCTAGCTTTTCTATCTCTTACTTCAAAAGTTCCAAATCCTACTAATTGTACTTTTTCTCCAGTAGCTAAAGTGTCTTGTACAACCTTCATAAATGCATTTAATGCAGCTTCTGCATCTTTTTTCGTCAAATTACTTTCTTCTGCCATACTAGCAACTAATTCAGCTTTATTCATAATATTTTCCTCCTTATAAATAGTTAATTTCTCTTTCTTACTTATTCAATATTATTTTGAAAAATCCTTTTAAACATTAGTATAATTTTTGCCAAATTATTAATTTCTATGTAGTTTTGCTTCGTCCCAGAGTGCATCCATTTCTTCAAGAGTCATATTTTCTAATTCTACACCTAATTTCCTAGCTTTTAGTTCTACCATTTCAAATCTTTCAATAAACTTATTAATAGTTTTGTTTAATGCAATTTCTGGACTTACGTCTAAAAACCTACATACATTGACAACTGAAAATAACAAATCGCCTAATTCTTCCTCTATTTTTCCTACATCACCACCTTCAAAATTACTTATTGCCTCAATAACTTCTAGATACTCTTCTTTTACCTTGTCTAATGCACCTTCTACATTATCCCAATCAAATCCGACTTCTCCTGCTCTTTCTTGAACTTTATAACTACGAAGTAATGAGGAAGATTTTGGTACATCCTTTAAAGTATCAGTGTAAGTAGAAATGCCTCTATCCTTAAACTTCAGTTTATTCCAATTATATACTACTTCTTCAGATTTTTCTACCTTTTTTTTGCCAAACACATGAGGATGTCGAAAAATCATTTTTTTGCTTATCTCTGTGGTTATATCATAAAAATTAAAATCTCCTGTTTCCAAACCTATTTGACTATGAAAGATTATTTGAAATAGAAGATCTCCTAATTCTTCAATTAGTCCGTCTATATCTTCATTGTCAATAGCCTCTACAACTTCATATGCTTCTTCAATTACACATTCCCTAATGGATTTATGAGTCTGTTCCCTATCCCAAGGACAGCCTTTATCTGATCTTAATATTTCTACTATGTCTATAATATCGGAGATATTATATATTTTTTTATCTATTTTATCCACTTTAGGTATATATATACTTGTTAAATTGCCTACTTTATTAATTCTATCTAATTTGTATATGGGAATTTTATTAATTTCTTCATCTCCCACTACACCTGCATTATTAATTAGATATATTTCATATTCATCCCCATAAACCTGGGATAGTATTAGTTTTATATCAGAGGCGACTTTATTATTATACACTTGAGTTACTATACAATCAAGGTTTATATCTATATCATTCATTTTAAACTCTATTCCATCTACTATTTTTAAACCATGAACTGGATCTACACCTATTAATTCAATAATAGGTTCTATAAAGGATAATCCTGTTAGCAATTCTATTTCCAAATCTTTGTCCTTTGTGTTTAATAATAATTCTACAGTTTTTTCTGCCACCATAGGATTACCTGGTACAAGATAATTAATGCTTTTGTATTCCTTAGATTTTTTTATTAAATCTTTGACTATATATTCATATACCTTTTCAAAATCTTCTTCCCTTTCATAAATATAATCATAGGATTGGTAATTTATATTATTATCTATTAAATATTTTACTGTGGGATGACTTTCCGTCCTTAGATAATTTTTATCTCCTGATTTAATCCTATTTATTACACCTATGGTTAAAGCATCTACACTTCCTGGCCCTAAGCCTAAAATATAAATTTTTCCCATAAATATTACTCCTTAGTTTAACTATTTTTTAAGTATTCCTAATTTCACTAGTTTTTTAGCCACTTTGTCTCCATTGGATAATAAAATAAAATCTTCATAAGTTATGGAACCAGTAATTAAAAGAAGTATAAAATAAACTATTGCAGCTATAATTATAGCCATTATAGTGGCTAATTTATCCCCAATTGAACTTATTAAACCTAAGTGAACAAATTTAGCAACTAAGGCCATTCCAATGGATGATAATAAAGGTTTAATAAAAACTTCAATTAAATCCAATTTTAATCTAGTATACTTTTTAACAGCCATTAAGTCAAGTAATGCAGCTATTAAGTATGCCACAACAGTAGATATGGCTGCACCTTTTACATTAATATCCCTAATACCTGTTAAAGTATAAGTTAAGATTACTTTAATCCCTGCACCTATGGCTAAATTCACCACAGGAACTATTGGCTTACCTAATCCTTGTAAAATAGCTGTTAAGGATTGAACTAAAGTTAAAAATATTATTCCAAAGGACAAAATAGAAAGTATTTCCCCTGTATTAATTATTTCCTCTGGGCTAAGTTTAAAATATAATAAAGCTATAATTGGCTCTGATAGTATAAATAAGCCAAGGGCAGCTGGTAAACCTATAAGCAAAGTTATTCTCATACTTGAAGAAGCAGTTTTTCTTATTTCTCCATAATCCTTTTTAGTATTGGCCATAGATATGGTAGGTACTAAAGATATGGATAAAGCAGTGGAAAAAATTAAGGGCAAGTTTATTAAAGTTTGAGCATGGCCTGTTAATTGCCCAAATAGGGCATTGGCTTCGATTTTATTAAAGCCTATTGCCTCTAATCTTCTAAATACTAAAAATGCATCTATGGAATTCATTATAGGCACAATGGCAGCACCTATGGTTATGGGAATTGCTATAATTAATAGATCTTTTATTATTTTTTCTATACTATCTTCCTTGCCAACACTAGTACTTATTTCTTTTTTAATTTCTCCTTTTTTGGAAAAATATATAATTATCATAGTCATAGCTCCTACAAAAGCCCCTATGGACCCACCAAAGGAGGCTCCACCTGCTGCAATAGGTAAACCCCTATCTAATAGATAATAAGTCAATATTAAGCCTATTACAACCCTAAAAAGCTGCTCTGTGATTTGGGATAAGGCAGTAGGTGTCATAGTTTGCCTGCCTTGAAAATATCCTCTAAAAGCAGACATAATAGGCACAAAAAATAATGCTGGTACTAATGCAATTAAAGCATAATAAGCGTCTGGATTTTCCCAATTATTAACTATATTTTGTGCATTAAAAAAAACAAAAACGGAAGTTAAAAATCCTGCAATTACCATTCCTAGAAAAGCTACCCTAAAAGTCTTGTGAGCAGCTTTATGATTCCCTAAAGCTCTTTTTTCCGATACTAATTTTGCAATGGCTACTGGAAAGCCTGCAGTGGATATGGTTAATAATAATACATATAGGGGATAGGCTGTTTGATAGTATCCTATTCCTTCACTCCCCAATATATTGTTAAGGGGTATTCTATAAAAAGCTCCCAGTACCTTTACAATGGCACCTGCAATTCCAAGAATAGCTGCCCCTTTTAAAAAATTATCTTTACTCATAGTTTTTCCCCCTAAAGATTAATTGAAACTAAAACTATTATATCAAAATAAGTAATTTTCAAATAGATAAATTTACAATCTAATTTTTTATTTTATACTATTATTATTAAAAAATAGATTTTTATTTACAAAAAAGTATTATATCATATTTCCCATCTAAAACAATATAGCCTACCAAATTTGGTAGGCTTAAGTTTAATTTTCCATTTGTTTGGCTAAAAACCCTGCTGCCATTTCCACTAGTTTAACTTCAATTTCCCCCATAACCGCATCCTTATCCTTTGAAACTAAGATTACAGTACCTATAGGGTCTCCCTGCATGACAATTGGTGCAATGATTTGCGCTGTATATTCATCATCATTTGTGTCTTCATAAAATACTTTCATAGGTTTCATATCTTCTTTTGCAATATAAGTATTTCTTGATTCCATTATTTTTTCTAATTCTGGACTTATTCTTTTTTCCAAATATTCTTTTTTAGAACCACCTGCAATGGCAATTATTCTATCTCTATCAGAGATAATTGCCATATTGTTGGTAGTTTCGTATAGGGACTCGCAAAATTCATTGGAAAATTCTGTAAGTTCTCCAATTGGAGAATATTTTTTAAGTATTACTTCTCCATCTCTATCAGTAAAAATTTCTAATGGATCACCTTCTCTTATTCTCAAGGTTCTTCTAATTTCCTTAGGTATTACAACTCTACCTAAATCATCTATACGTCTGACTATTCCAGTAGCCTTCATTTCTTCCCTCCTTAAGAAAATTTGTTGTGCCATTATTATTTTACTAATAGGAATTTTTTATACATTTATGGTAAGTTTAAGTTAAAGTATTTACATTATGGCATTAATTCATTTGAAAATACATATTAATCCATATATATTTTTATTTTTGCTTCTGACCATAATCTAGAAATTTCTTCATCATGTTTCTCTTTTTTTAAAACTAAATCTATATCCTCCTTTAAATCCTTATAGTTTTCTTTTTTATCTTCTACTAAAATAATATGATAACCTAAAACTGTTTCTAGTAAATCACTGGTTTCTCCTTCATTTAAAGTAAAAGCTGTATCGCTAAGTATTTCATATTGTGGTGCCAAGGCCATATCTCCTTTTTTAGTAAAATAGCCTAAATCTCCGCCTTTAAATGCAGTGGCCCGATCTATGGATTTTTCTTTGGCTAAATCTGCAAAATTTTCACCTTTTTCAAGTCTTTTTAATATTTCCTTACCTTCATCTTCTGTTTTAACTAATATGTGACTTGCTCTAACTCCTATAAACTCCCCTTTGTGTTCTTCAAAATATTTTTTCGATTCTTCCTCAGGTATAATGGTTTTATCTAAAAAATTTTCCTTATGTTTTTCAAATAATAACTGCTTTTTAAAATACTCTCTTAAAAATTCTTCAGAAAAATTGTTTTTCTCCATAAAAGCTTTGTACTGCTCTTCTCCACCTAATTCTTCTTTATAATTTTTTATTTCATTATCTATTTCCCCATTGGAAACAGTAATATTCATTGCTTCTACTTCTTTTAAAATTAACTTTTCAATTATTAATTTATTTAATACATTATTTTTAAGTTCTTCTAAAATTTCACTTCCTTCAGATGATTCAGAGAATATGTCTTCTCCATATTCCATTTTTTTTGATTCCTTAACTATATTAAACTCCTTTTCAAAATCTTCTTTAGTAATTCCTTCTCCATTTACTTTGGCTACTAAATCTTCTTTTTGACTTTGACAAGCAGAAACAGTTAAAGATATTATACAAATTATTACAGCGATAGTTATAAGTTTTTTATTTCTTATTGTCAATTAAAACATCCTCCCTATTAAGTATATCTATACTACATTATATATTATTTTTCTTCTCATTAAAACTATTTATTTTTTCTACTAATTCTTTTAATTCTAAAAGTATATTTTTGCCATATTTGTATTTAAATTTAGGAGAATTTGAAAGGTCAAAACTTATTTTTCTACCATAGTTTTCTGATAAATAATGAATTAAATCTGGAGATATTTTGTCTATGGAACTAAATTCCAATACTAAGGCGTTTATAGATTGATAAATATTGTGAATATAGGCCTTACTTCCATTGTTTTTAATATAAGAAATATCCATTAGATTTTCTACTTCTTTTGGTATATCTCCATATCTATCTATTAGCTCATCTACTAGTTCCTCATAATCTTCAAGACTGTCAATGGCAGCAATTTTTTTGTAGATTTCAATTTTTTGTTGACCATCTTCAATATATGCTGTTGGAATATACCCATCTACATTTAAATCTATTGTGGTTTCAACTTTTTCTTTAAAGTCTTCTCCCTTTAGTTTTTTAATAGTTTCATTTAAAAATTTAACATATAAATCATAGCCTATGGCTTCAATATGGCCATGTTGTGCTACTCCTAAAAGATTTCCTGCTCCTCGAATTTCTAAATCCCTCATGGCTACTTTAAAACCAGAACCAAATTCTGTGAAATCTTTAATAGCCCTAAGTCTTTTTTCTGCAACTTCCGTTAACACTTTATCTTTTTCATAGGTAAAATAAGCATAGGCTAATCTATTGGTTCTACCTACCCTTCCTCTTAATTGATACAATTGGGATAATCCCATTTTATCTGCATTATATATAATTATAGTATTTACATTTTGTATATCTAAACCAGTTTCTATAATAGTTGTACATACTAATACATTAGATTCTCCCTCTATAAAATCTAACATTACATTTTCCAATTCCCTTTCACTCATTTGCCCATGAGCTATGGCAATATTAGCTTCTGGAACTAATTTTTTTAATTTAGTAGCCATTTTGTCTATGGTACCAACTCTATTATAGACAAAATATACTTGCCCTCCCCTTTCTATTTCTTTTAATATTGCCTCTCTTATCATTTGATCGTTAAATTCTACCACATAGGTTTGTACAGGATACCTTTCTTCTGGAGGCTCTTCTATTACAGACATATCCCTAATACCTATTAAAGACATGTGAAGAGTTCTAGGAATAGGAGTAGCTGTTAAAGTTAATACATCTACATTTTCTTTTAATTGTTTTAATCTTTCCTTATGTTTAACTCCAAATCTTTGTTCTTCATCTACTAGAAGTAATCCTAAATCTTTAAATACTACGTCTTTAGATAATAATCTATGGGTTCCTATTACAATGTCAACAGTACCAATTCTTAAGCCATCTAAAGTATTTTTTTGTTGTTTAGGGGTTCTAAACCTACTTAACATACCTATCTCTATAGGAAAGTTTTTAAACCTTTCTACTATGGTATTATAATGTTGTTGAGCTAATATGGTGGTAGGTACTAAGAAGGCTACTTGTTTTCCATCCATTACTGCTTTAAATGCAGCCCTTAAGGCTACCTCTGTTTTCCCATAGCCTACATCTCCACATAATAATCTATCCATAGGCTTAGATTTTTCCATATCTTTTTTTATTTCCATAGTAGATTTTATTTGCCCCTCTGTTTCCTCATATGGAAACAAATCCTCAAATTCACTTTGCCAAGGAGTATCAGGAGAAAAAGCATGGCCTTTTAGACTTTCTCTTTTAGCATATAATTGTAATAAGTCCACAGCCATGTCTTCCACAGCCTTTTTAGCTCTATTTTTAGTTTTTATCCATTCTGGACTACTAAGTCTATTAATTTTTGGCTTAACAGTGTCTGATCCTATATACTTTTGAATTAAGTTCATCTGGTCTATAGGTACATATAATTTGTCTCCGCCTTTATAGTTAATTGTAAGATAGTCTTTTTTTATCCCTTGAATATCCAATTGTTCAATACCTTTATATTGCCCTATTCCATGGTTTTCGTGAACTACAAAATCACCAGGATTTAAATCAGAAAAAGATATGGTTGTGGCTTTAGTTTTCTTTTTCTTTTTTCTAATTCTTTCTTTACTGGCACCATAAACTTCCTTATCAGAGATAAACACCAATTTTATATGGGGATACTCAAATCCTCCATTAATATTACCTGGAGTTATAAATACTTGACTAGATTTTATCTCTCCAATGCCATTTTTCACATAAAGGGTTTCCACATCTAAGTTCATTAAAGCTTTCTGTAATCTTTTGCCCCTATTTTCTGTACCAGAAAAAATTATGGTTTTATAGCCTTTGTATTTATAATAATTTAATTCTTCTTTTAATAATTCTAAATTATTATGAAAAGATTGAACAGATTTAGAAGAAAAGTTTAAAATAGATTTTGGGCTAAAATAAGGGTTTTGCTTAAGTAGTTCTGTATTTACTATTGTGATTTTTTCTGTAGTGGCTTTTAAAACTTCCATATAGTCCAATTTTATTTCTCCATGGGAAGATAAAATTTCTCCAGCTTCTAATTTATCTATAATTTCATAATTAAATTCTTCCCTTAGGAAATTATATTTTTCTTCAATTCTTTGAGGCTCATCTATAAAGACAATACTATTATCTTTTAAATAATCTATTAAATTAGATAAGTATTTTTCAGGTATATAGGGAATAAGCATATCTATATTGGAAATATAAAGTTTTTCATTTAAATCTTCTAAAATTTCCTGAAACTTATCCTCCATATTAATTCTAGTTTTAGAACCTTTGTCTAGATTTTTTGTAGTTTCTTCCAAGTCTTTTTTTATATTATTTATAATTTCTTCCCTAAATTCATTTAATATTAAAATCTCTTTAGCTGGACATATGAAAATCTCTTGAATGTTCTCCAATGACCTTTGACTTTCTAAATCAAAAGTTCTAATGGAATCTATTTCATCCCCAAATAATTCAATTCTATAGGGATAATTATTATTGGGAGAAAATATATCAATTATTCCACCTCTTATGCTAAATTGTCCTACTCCCTCTACCATGGTTTCCCTTTCATAACCACAATTAATAAGTTTATTACTTAATTCCTCTAGATTTATTATACTGTCCATATTAATTGAAATACTATATTTTTTAAATAGTTTTGGATCCATTAGTCTATCTAAAAGACTTTCTATAGAAGCCACTAAAACCATAGTTTCTCCTTCAACAAATCTAGAAAGTACTTTTAATCTTTGATTATGCCTTTCAGAGCTAATTGCATCAATTTTGTAAAAAAGCATTTCTCTAGTGGGAAATATTTCTGCCCCTTCCCCATTAAAATTTTTTATATCTTCATAAATTGTTTTAGCTCTATTTTCACTATGAGTAATTACTAGTACTTGTCTATTTGCATTTTGATTTAGGGCATAGACCATATGACCTATGGCTTCATCAATGATTCCATGAGTAGATATAGGGGTAGTATTGTTTTCTATATCTTTTAATAAATTCTTATAGGGTAATAAGTTTTTTAATGGGTCTATAAACATATTTTCCACATTATCAGCTCCTTAGCCACAATCCTATTAAGCTCAGGAATTAATTCCTGAGCTTAAATTACTTTAATTAAATTTATTCATAGCCATGTCTATTCCATCTTTTACTATGGTTTCTATGGCTAATGCAGCATTTTGTATTGCTATTTCTATTTCTTCTTGCTCTTCCTTTGTAAATTTACTTAATACAAAGTCTGCTAAATCTTGATTTTCTCTTTTTTTCCCTATGCCAATCTTTAACCTTGGAAAATTTTCATCTTGCAAATGGTATATTATAGATTTTAAACCATTATGAGTTCCTGCACTACCTTTTTTTCTAATCTTTATTTTCCCAAATTCTATATCCACATCATCTACTATAATGACTATATTTTCAATGGGTATTTTATAAAAATTAAACAACTCCATTACTGCTATACCACTGTTATTCATATAAGTTTGAGGTTTTATAAGTAATACCTTCTCTCCATCTATGGAACCTTCTCCATATACAGATTTAAATTTTATTTTATTTATTTTAATATTATTTCTATGGGCTAATAAGTCTATGGTTTTAAAGCCTACATTGTGCCTAGTATCTACATAGTTTCTACCAGGATTTCCTAGCCCAATTATTGCTATCAATATATCACCTTCTAACTAGTCAAACAATATACTTACTGATTCATTTTCATGAATTCTTCTAATTGCTTCTGCAAATATAGGTGCTACACTAACCACTTCTATTTTACTGCCATTGTTTTCTTTTATTGTAGGAATAGTATCAGTAATTATAAATTTCTTTATAACAGAAGATTCTATTCTTTCAATAGCTGGCCCAGATAAAACAGGATGAGTGGCACAAGCATAAACAGATTTTGCACCAAATTCTTTTAGTACTTGAGCTGCCTTAGTAATAGTACCAGCAGTATCTATTATATCATCTATTATAACCACATTTCTTCCTTCAATATCTCCTATAACATTCATAACTTCTGAAACGTTTGCCTTAGGCCTTCTCTTTTCAATAATAGCTATAGGTAAATCTAATAAATTTGCAAAATTTCTAGCTCTAGTAACTCCACCTAAATCTGGAGATACTATTACAGTTTCTTTGTCTATTATATCTTTAAAATACTCTGCTAAAATTGGAACTCCAGATAAATGGTCTACTGGAATATTAAAATATCCTTGAATTTGCCCTGCGTGTAAGTCCATAGTTACAACTCTATCTACACCAGCTACTGTTAATAAATCTGCCACTAGTTTTGCAGTAATAGGCTCCCTTGCTTTTGTCTTTCTATCTTGCCTTGCATAGCCATAATAGGGAATTACTGCATTGATTCTACCAACTGATGCTCTTTTTAGTGCATCTACAAGTATTAAAATCTCCATTAAATTATCATTTACTGGTGAACAAGTAGGTTGAATAATAAATACATCAGATCCTCTAGCGGTTTCATCTATATTTACAAAGATTTCCCCATCGCTGAATTTCCCTACTTCACAACAACCAAGAGGAACTCCTAGTTCTTTACATATGTCCTCTGCAAATTTTTTGTTGGCATTTCCTGAAAATACCTTAATTTTACCTCTCATAAAATCCATTTTAAACCCTCCTAAAATTTATTCTTTGGTTCTATAACCTTTTTTATCTACCCATCCTTCTTTATTTATCTGTCTTGCCCTTGCTATAGATAAATTACCTTCCTTAACTTCATCAGTAATAGTAGAGCCAGCTGCCACATAGCCCCATTCTCTAACTACAACAGGAGCAACTAAATTGGCATTAGACCCAATAAAAGTATTGTCTTCCACAGTAGATCTAAATTTTTCTCGCCCATTATAATTTACAAATACTACACCACAACCAATATTTACATTTTTACCAACATCTGCATCTCCAATATAGGCTAAGTGTCCTGCCTTAGAATTATCTCCAATTGTAGAGTTTTTAACTTCTACAAAATTGCCTATTTTAATATTTTTGCCTAAATGACTATTGGGTCTTAAATGGGCATAAGGCCCTATATTACAATTATCATCTACAGTACTTTCTGTAATTGTAGAAGAATATATATGGACTTTATTGCCAATTTTACTATTTTCTATTCTGCAATTTTCACCTATAATACATTCTTCACCTATAATTGTATCTTTTGTAATTATAGTTCCTGGATATATTATACTATCTCTGCCTATTTTTGCACCTAATTCTATATAGGTATTTTCTGGATTTATTATAGTAATACCTTCCTCCATATATTTTTGATTTATTCTTTCTCTCATAATTTTTTCACAAAAAGCCAATTGTACTCTAGAATTTATTCCATGAATTTCATCTGGATTATCTATTAAATAAATTCCTACATTTTCTCCTTTGGCCTTTAATATGGGAATTACATCGGTAATATAATATTCTCCCTGTGCATTATCATTATCAATCTCTTTTAAGGCTTCTTTTAAATTCTTTCCACTGAAACAGTATATACCAGAATTTATTTCCTTTATATTTAATTCCTTATCTGTGGCATCTTTATGTTCTACAATTTTTAAGATTTCTCCCTTTTCATCTCTAATAATTCTACCATATCCTGTGGGATCTTCCACAATTGCAGTTAATACTGTTCCCTTGTATTGATTTTTTTTATGAAATTTTAATAATTCTTCTATGGTTTTGGAACTAATAAGTGGAGTATCCCCATATAGTATTATTGCATTTTCATCATCTTCTATATAGTCTATAGCCTGCATTACTGCGTAACCTGTACCATAAGGATATTCATCCCCCATAGGTTGAGTTAAAAATATAACATCTTTATCCTTAAAATTATTTTTGACTGTTTCTCCACCATGTCCAACTATTACATAGTTTTTTTCTACATTGGCAAGTTTACTAGCATCTATTACATATTCTAATATGGGTTTTCCACATATTTTATGTAATACTTTAGGAGTATTGGATTTCATCCTAGTTCCCTCTCCTGCTGCCAATATAATGGAAATATTCATATTAACACCTCGTTTTTTATTTATCTATCCAAATAATATTTTAACCTATTTTAATTATATGTCCACAGGAAAAGAGGATTTTTTTAAATTCCCATCATTTTAACATACTTAGACTTAAAATTTTCTTTTAAAGAATCTATTAATTACTTAATATCTACATAAAAAAAGGACTAAAAAAGTCCCTTTTTAGTCCTCTGATGTTAACACCTTTTCATATTCTTCAAAAATTGCATCTTGAATCTTTTTTCTAGTTTCTGCATTAATTGGATGTGCAATATCTCTAAACTCCCCATCTGCCATTTTCCTACTAGGCATAGCTACAAATAATCCATTTTGTCCGTCAATTATTTTTATATCATGGACAACAAATTCATCATCAAAGGTTACAGAAACAATGGCTTTCATTTTACCTTCTTCTTGAACCTTTCTAATTCTTACGTCAGTTACCTTCACAGTCTAAATTCACCACCTTCCATAGAAGTCCTTTTAAAAATTAAAAAAGTATTGAATATTCTATTTATTCTAGATGTTTTAAAAAAATCCTTCTTATTTAAGAAAATATTTTATTTTTTTCATTGTTTTTTAAAAATAAATCTAAAATCCAACAATTCTCCTTGTTTGAATTTATTTATACTCTTGTTTTTACCAATAATATAATTATCCTTTTATTATTGCCTTTTTATTAAAATAATAATATGATATAATCAAACAGTGGCAAAATTAGATAATTAGAATAAAATAATATTAATATGTAATTTGGTAATAATAGAAATGAAATAACTTTAATTGAAATCTAGGAGGTAAATTTATGTTTACATTTTGCATAAGCGACCACAAGTACTCCCATGTTCATTTTATTGGAATAGGTGGAATTAGTATGAGTGGTTTAGCAGAAATTTTATTGACAGAGGGCTATAAAGTTTCTGGTTCAGATGCAAATAATAGTCATATAGTGGAAAGATTGAAGTCATTAGGGGCTGATATATACATAAATCATAACGAAGCCAATATTGGGAACGCAGATTTAGTAGTATATACAGATGCAATCTCTATGGACAATGTTGAATTATTGGCAGCACAAAACAAGAATATTCCCACTGTAGATAGGGCGACTTTTTTAGGTGCATTAATGAAAAATTATACAAATTCCATAGCCATATCTGGAACCCATGGCAAAACTACAACAACTAGTATGATTGCTACTATATTAAATCGTTCAGTTTTAAATCCCACAATACTATTAGGTGGAAAATTAGATGAAATAGGTGGAAATGTACAATTAGGTAATAAAGAGTATTTGTTAACAGAAGCCTGTGAATATAAGGGTAATATTCTAAAGTATTTTCCCACTATGGCTGTAATTCTCAATATGGAAGAAGACCATTTAGATTATTTTAAAAATATTCACCATATAGTAGATACCTTTGCAGGTTATGGGAAAAATATTCAAGAAAATGGATTTTTAATTATAAATATGGATGATGAAAATGCTAATATGGTGGTAGAAAATACTAATGCTAATGTAATTGGATTTGGAATAAATAATAATGTAGATTATTCTTGTGAAAATATATCTTT
>JAAZMA010000211.1 GCA_012799055.1 Tissierellia bacterium | reverse complement strand
TAATAAGAGAATTTTAATTGCTATTTTTTTGTCACCTATGGCTTTTTTGAATAATATATATTAGCTATTATTTTTTGGAGGTGAAGCCATTGAATAGACTATATCATTGCATAGATGCTAGTAGTAAATACTGTCCTTGTGAATTGGCAGATACTTTAAATTGTATTTCTTGTTCCCATTTACAAGGAAAGGATTATTGTGATTGTAATTGGAATGGAGTTTGTATTTTGAATGAATATTATATGAACAATATGAAAAGCAAAGGGTTTAGGGAGCTATATGAGGGAGTGGTAGTAGATAAAAATAATATAGGAGATAATTTATTTTTACTAAAAATAGAAACAGATATAGATTTAATAGTAGAATTAAACACTATAGGTTCTTATGTTTTTATAAATAAATTTAATTCTAAACCTTATTATAATACACCTATGTCCATATTATATACAGAGAAAAATCATATTTATATAGCATATCATGAAATAGGACCTAAGACTACAGGAATTGTCAAAGGGAATAAATTGAGTATAAAAGGACCCTTTTTTAATGGAATAATTGGGAAAGAAAAATTATCTAATATTAAAAACTCTGTTATTTTAGTTGTAGGAAGGAGTATAGGCCAATCTTCAATAGTAATTCCAATTAAAAAATTAAAAGAAAAGAATAATAAAATATATGTATTTCTAGACAAAGGAAAAGCTAATTCTTTGTATTCTTTAGATTTTCTTTGGAATGAAAATCTAAATATTGAGGAAATAAATTTGTTTACTAAAGAAGGAGAGGAAAAATTATTAGAATTTTTAAATGAGAATACAGTAGATATAATATTTAGTGCTGGTTCTGAAATGCTCCATAGGAAGATTAAATCAATAATAGAAAAAATAGAGATAAATGCTAAATGGTTTGTTACTAATAATAACATTTTATGTTGTGGTGAAGGTATATGTGGTTCTTGTATTAGGAAAATTAATAATGGGGATAGAGTTAAAACCTGTAAAACCATCATAAATCCAATGAATTTTTATTAGGGGGATGATATAATGAAAGACGTAATAATAATAGGTGGAGGTTGGGCTGGATGTGCTGCTAGTGTAATAGCAAAAAAACAGGGGGCTAATGTATTTTTGTTTGAAAGAACAGATATGCTATTAGGATTAGGCAATGTAGGGGGAATAATGAGAAATAATGGCAGATTTACAGCTTGTGAAGAAAATATTTTTTTAGGTGCATATGAATTGTTTAATATAACAGATAAATTATCTATTCACAAAAATATGGATTTTCCAGGACATAAACATGCCTATTTATATGATGTTACAAAAATAGAAGCAGAGGTTAAATCTTTTTTATTGTCTATTGATATAAACATACACTTACAAAAAAGAGTGGTGGATATAATTAAAGAAAGGGATATTATTAAGGCTATTATTTTAAATGACGGTGAAATAATATATGGGGATGTATTTATTGATAGCACAGGTTCTACTGGACCTATGGGGAATTGCTTAAAGTATGGAAATGGTTGTGCCATGTGTGTATTGAGATGCCCTTCTTTTGGACCTAGAATTAGTATTAGCCAAAAAGCGGGAATTAAAGATATAATAGGCTTAAGACAAGATGGTTCTTATGGAGCTTTTAGTGGCTCGTGCAAATTAAATAAGGATTCTTTAAGCCCAGAAATAAAAGCTAAACTTGAAAAAGAAGGAGTAGTTGTATTAAAACTACCAGAAGAAGATATTGAGATGGATAAGTTAAGGAAAAAGGTTTGTCAACAGTATGCACTAAAAGAATACGGAGAAAATTTAATTTTATTGGACACAGGCCATTGTAAAATGATGACTTCCTATTATCCATTGGAAAAATTAAGAAAAATAAAAGGCTTACAAAAAGCAAAATATGAAGACCCATATTCTGGTGGATTGGGAAACTCCATAAGGTATTTATCTATGGCTCCAAGGGAAAATACTATGAAAGTAAAGGGAATTGAAAATTTGTTTTGTGCTGGAGAAAAAGCAGGTTTGTTTGTAGGTCATACAGAAGCTATTACTACTGGTAGCTTAGCGGGATATAATAGTGTAAAATATATAGAAGGTAAACCATTATTAGTATTACCTACGGAATTGGCATTGGGAGATTTAATTTCTTATGGAAATATTATGCTAAATATTGAAGAAGGATTAAAAAATAGATATACTTTTTCAGGAGGGGTATATTTCAATAGAATGGTGGAAAAAGGTTTATATAGCACTGACCCTCATCAAATTAAAAATAGGGTTGAAAAATTAGGACTATTAAATATATACAATAAAGGGTAATATTTTTTTAAATATAAACAATTATAATTAAAAAAACTGGAAGGATGAAAATTATGAGATTACAAAAATACATGGCTCAATCAGGAGTTGCCTCTAGACGAAAATCAGAAGAAATAATATTAGCAGGTAGGGTAATGGTTAATAATATTATAGTCAAAGAATTAGGTACAAAAATTAATCCTAAAAAAGATGTAGTAAAAGTAGATGGAAAGATAATTAAATTAGAAGATAAAAAAGTTTATATTATGTTAAATAAACCAAAAGGCTATGTAACTACATTAAAGGATAAGCATAGTGAAAAGATTGTTTTAGATTTAATTGATGGAATAGAGGAACGAATTTTTCCTGTTGGAAGATTGGATGCAGATACTACTGGATTATTACTTATGACTAATGATGGAGATTTGGCTTATAAATTAACCCATCCAAGTTATGAAGTGCCTAAAAAATATATTGCAGAAGTTAAGGGAGTTCCAAATAGCAAAAAATTAAATAGATTTAGAAAAGGATTAAAAATAGATGGAAGAATCACTTCTGAAGCTTATATAAGAATTGTAAAAAAACACAGAGATTCTTCAGTATTGGAAATTTCCATACACGAAGGGAGAAATAGACAAATTAGAAAGATGTGTGAATACATTAGGCATCCTGTAATAGAATTAAAGAGAATAGGTATTGGTGATTTAAGATTAGGTAATTTAAAATTAGGAGAGTGGAGATATTTAACAGATAGAGAGATAAACTATTTAAAGGGACTTTAGCATTATAGCAGTGTAAATGGCTATAATGCTATATATAGTCCTTTATTTTTCTTTATTTATCTATTATAATTAATATAGAATTAATTTAAGGAGAATTAGTTTATGTATAAATATTTTACTAATCCAGTGGATATTGCAAAGAGGATTATGACAAATTATGTAAAAGAAGGAGATATTGTCTTAGATTGCACTGTAGGCAATGGAAATGATACTATACATTTGGCAAAATTAGTAGGAGATAGTGGGAAGGTTTATGGCTTTGATATACAATCCATAGCATTAAAATTAACAAGGGAAAAATTAGAAAAAGAAAACCTTCTTAATCGAGTTTTCTTTATTCATGATAGTCATGAGAACATTGATAATTACATATCAGAAAAGCTTAGTTTAATAGTTTATAATTTGGGGTATTTACCAGGAGGAGATAAGAGTATAAAAACTAATCCAATAACTACCATTAAAAGTCTTAAAAAAGCAATAAAATTGTTAAAGAGCAATGGATTATTGTTAATTACATGTTATACTGGTCATAGTGGAGGAAAAGAAGAAAAAGAAAAAGTTAAAGCCTATTTAGGTGCTCTAGACCAAAAATATGCAAATGTTTTAGAATTTAATTTTATAAATCAAAAAAACAATCCGCCAGTACTTTATGGCGTAGAAAAATTTTAACAGGAGGGATAGTAATGGCAGGTGTAAAAATTACAGATACCATATTAAGAGATGCTCATCAATCCTTAATAGCCACTAGAATGAAAACAGAAGATATGCTACCTATAGCAGAAAAACTAGATAAAGTAGGTTTTCATTCACTTGAGGTATGGGGAGGGGCTACCTTTGATGCCAGTTTAAGATTTTTAAACGAAGACCCATGGGAAAGACTTAGGGCACTTCGAAAGGCTTTTAAAAACACTAAATTACAAATGTTATTAAGGGGACAAAATTTATTAGGCTATAAACATTATGCCGATGATGTGGTAGAAGAATTTGTTAAAAAATCTATTGAAAATGGAATAGATATAATTAGAATATTTGACGCTTTAAATGACCCAAGAAATATTAGAAAATCTTTAGAGGCTACTAAAAAATACGGAGGTCATGCCCAAGCAGCTATTTCTTATACTACAAGTCCAGTTCACAATAATGAATACTATATTAATTTAGCTAAAGAATTAGAAAAAATGGGGGCAGACTCCATATGTATTAAAGATATGTCTGGAATATTATTGCCTTATGAAGCAGAAAAACTAGTTAAGGGTCTAAAAGAAAATATAAAAGTACCAATACAAATACATTCTCATTTTACAAGTGGTATAGCCAATCAAACATATATGAAGGCTATAGAGGCTGGGGCAGATATAATAGATACAGCTATGTCCCCTTTAGGAATGGGAACTAGTCAGCCAGCTACAGAATCAATGATTGCCTCTTTACAAGGCTCTCCCTATGCTCCAGATATAGATTTAAACTTACTATTGGAAATAACTGATTATTTTAGAGAACTTCGAGATAAATATTTAGATGAAGGACTATTAAATACTAAAGTATTAAATGTAGATGTAAGGACATTAAAATACCAAGTACCAGGGGGAATGCTTTCTAATTTAGTATCACAATTAGATTCTCAAGGAGCTTTAGATAGATTTGAAGAAGTTTTAGAAGAAGTACCTAAAGTGAGGGAAGACTTAGGTTATCCACCATTAGTTACACCTATGAGCCAAATGGTAGGAACTACAGCAGTATTTAATGTACTATTAGGTGAAAGATATAAAATGGTTCCAAAAGAGGCTAAAAACTATGTTATGGGTTTATATGGGAAACCTACAGTTCCTATAAAAGATGAAATTAAGAAGATAATTATAGGAGATGAGGAAGTTTACACTGGTAGACCAGCTGATTTAATTGAACCTGAATTAGATAAACTAAGGGATGAAATAAAAGAATATATTGAACAAGATGAAGATATATTAAGTTATGCTTTATTTCCACAAGTGGCAATAGATTATTTTAAGTATAGACAGGCTGAAAAATATAAAATAGATAATAATTTAGTAGATGAGGAGTTTAAAACTTATCCAATATAAAACAAGCTCTAGGGCTTGTTTTTTTTATGACAAATGAAACAAATCTTGCATATTTAAGAAATTTATAAAAATTATGAAATAAATCTTGCATATTTCAATTATCTTTGTTATGATTAAAGTAAAGAAAATCACAAAGGGGGAAATAGTTTTGGCTCAAAAAACACAAAAGACACTTTATGTGGAAAAAGAATTATGTAAAGGCTGTGGAATATGTGTTGCCTTTTGTCCAAAAAATGTTTTAGTTTTAAAAGATGGAAAAGTAGTAATTGAAAACAGAGATGCATGCATTCAATGTGGTCAATGTGAACTAAGATGTCCCGATTATGCAATTTATTTAGGAGGTAAGTAAAATGGCAGAAAAAAATATTAAATTAATGCAAGGAAATGAAGCTTGTGTAGAAGGAGCCATTGCAGCTGGTATGAGGTTTTTTGCAGGTTATCCTATTACTCCCTCCACAGAAATTGCTGAATTATCAGCTGCCATTCTACCAAGAATTGGCGGGAAATTTATTCAAATGGAAGACGAGATTGCAAGTATATCTGCAATTATCGGTGCCTCTTTAACAGGTTTAAAATCTATGACAGCAACATCTGGCCCAGGATTTTCACTTAAACAAGAGGGTATAGGATATGGAGTTATAGCTGAAGTACCTTGCGTAATAGTAAATGTTCAAAGAGGAGGGCCAAGTACAGGACTACCCACATCACCAGCACAAGGTGATATAATGCAGGCTAGATGGGGTACCCACGGAGATCACTCTATTATTGCCTTATATCCCTCAACTGTAAGAGAAGTATATACTACAACTATTAAAGCATTTAATTTAGCAGAAAAATATAGAACTCCCGTTATCCTTTTAATGGATGAAGTAATTGGACATATGAGGGAAAAAATAGAAATACCAAATATTGATGAATTAGAAATATATAATAGGAAAAAACCTAGTGTAGGTCCAGAAGAATATTTACCTTATAAAATTAAGAATGGGGAAGTAGTACCTGAAATGGCAAGTTTTGGCGAAGGATATAGATTCCATGTAACAGGTTTAGTACACAATGAAACAGGATTTCCAACTAGTGATCAAACTTTATCTGAAAATTTAATTAAACGATTAGTTAACAAAATTGAGGACAATGTAGAAGATATTGTAGAATATGAAGAATATATGTTAGATGATGCAGAAGAAGTAATAATAGCCTATGGTTCAACAGCTAGATCGGTAAAATCTGCTGTAGATGCCTTAAGAGAAGAAGGTATTAAAATAGGCATGTTTAGACCTATTACAATATGGCCAGTTGCTCAAAAACAAATTGAGGAAATTGGGAAAAATGTAAATAGAATTTCTGTAATAGAGATGAATATGGGACAATATTTTCTAGAAATAGATAGAATTGCAGGTAAATTTACAAAGGTAGATAAATATAATAGAGTTCATGGAGAGTTAATAACTCCCGAAGAAATTATTTCTTTTATTAAGGAGGATTAAAATGCCAAGTGAATTAATTGAAAAATATTTTAGGACGAATTTTTTACCTCATATATGGTGTCCAGGATGTGGAAATGGAATAGTTACTAGGTCTATAGTTAAAGCAATAGATAATCTTGGATTAAATCAAGACGATGTATGTATAGTATCAGGAATAGGATGTTCTTCCAGAGCTTCAGGTTATTTAGACTTTAATACCATACATACAACACATGGTAGAGCATTGGCTTTTGCCACAGGGATAAAATTGGCAAATCCTAAATTAAATGTAATAGTAATTACTGGAGATGGAGACTCTGCAGCAATAGGTGGCAACCATTTGATTCATGCTGCAAGAAGAAATATTGATCTTACCACTATTGTTTTCAATAATAATATATATGGTATGACAGGAGGTCAGTATTCTCCAACTACACCTACAGGAGATAAAGGCACTACTGCTCCTTATGGAAGTATTGATGCTAATTTTGATCTTTGTAATTTAGCGCAAGCAGCTGGTGCAACTTATGTAAGTAGATCAACTGTACATGGTGCAAATATGATTATTAAACAAGTGGAAAACGGTATAAAAAATAAAGGTTTTTCTTTTGTAGAGGTAGTAACCACTTGTCCTACTTACTATGGTAGAAGAAATAAAAAAGGTGATGCAGTAGATATGATTACTTATTTAAAAGATAATACAATTAATAAAGCTGCATATGATAAATTGCCAGAAGAGAAACGTGGAGATAAATTAGTAGTAGGAGAATTATATAAGGGAGAAAGGCCAGAATATATAGAAGAATATGAAAAAATCATACAGTCCTTTTAAGGAGGGGTAATCTATGAAACGTCAAGAATTAAGATTAAGTGGCTCAGGTGGCCAGGGATTAATATTAGCAGGAATTATTTTAGCTGAGGCAGCCCTTCATGATGGAAATAATGTTGTTCAATCTCAATCCTATGGACCAGAAGCCAGAGGTGGGGCTAGTAAAGCAGAAGTTATAATATCTGAGGATATTATAAATTATCCAAAAGTAAACAAATGTGATGTATTATTATCTTTAACTGAAAAAGCCTATGATAAATATATTGACACTTTAAAATCAGGTGGTATATTAATTTTAGATAAAAGTATTAAAAGCCCAGTTACAAGAGATGATATTGAGATACACTATGTTCCTATATTAGAAACAGCATCTGAAGATTTGGGAAAACCTATGGTTGCAAATATAGTTGCACTAGGAACTATTTATGAAATAACTAAAATAGTAAGTAAGGAATCTTTAGAAAAAGCCGTTTTGGACAGAGTACCACGGGGAACTGAGGAACTTAATAAAAAGGCTCTTGAAGAAGGTTTTAAATTAATTTTAGAGCATAGGGACGGTTCTTATGGAGAAGTATGTGGATCTTATTAAAGTTATTCAAAATAGTTTCAATAAATTAAGTAAAGGACAAAAATTAATAGCAGAATATATTATGAATCATTATGATAAAGCTGCTTTTATGACAGCGGCAACATTAGGTGAAACTGTTGGAGTTAGTGAATCTACAGTAGTTCGTTTTGCCAATACATTAGGTTTTGAAGGATATAGGGAGCTTCAAAAAGAATTACAAGAATTGATTAAAAATAAATTAACAACAGTGCAAAGAATTTCTTTAAGTGGCGATTTTAGTAATTATGAAAATGCTTTAAAGCAAGTAGTAAAAAAAGATATGGATAATATGGAAAGAACTTTTAATGAAATGGATTATGGGGCCTTTGAAACAGCTGTAGAGATGACCTTAAGCGCCAACACAGTATATGTTATTGGCTTAAGATCTTCTTCGTTTTTAGCTGGTTATTTAGGCTTTTACTTAAATTTTTTATTAGATGATGTAAAAGTTATAACAACAGGACCTAATGATGTTTTTGAACAGCTTTTAAAGGCAAATGAAAAAGATGTAGTAATAGGAATATCTTATCCAAGGTATTCAAAGAGGACTTTAGAGGCTTTAGATTATGTGAAAGAAAAAGGTTGTCAAATAATTGGTATTACTGATAGTTTAATATCTCCAGCAGCACAATATGCAGATGCTACTTTAATTGCCAGTAGCAATATGTTATCCTTTGTGGATTCCTTAGTAGCACCTATGAGTTTAATTAATGGCTTTATAGTTGCCATTGGTATGGAAAAGAAAGAAGATATAACAACTTATTTTGAGGATTTAGAATATATATGGAAAAAACATGGAGTATATATTACAAATAATAAAAACAAAAGTTAAACTGCCACATTTGGCAGTTTAACTTTTGTTTTTAAGCATCATAACAAACCTTATCATAAATGATAATATATAAATTTTTACAAAATCTGATATAATATACTCTATAAAAAATAATAATAGGAGGGCTTATGAAAAAAATATATTTATTAAGACATGGAGAATCTCAATGGAATGTTTTAAACAAAATTCAAGGACAAAAAAACATACCTTTAACAAAAAAAGGAGTAATACAGGCTGATTTAGTAGGAAATAGACTTCTAGGAGAAAATATAGATATTATCTATTCTTCAGACTTAGAAAGAGCTTATGATACAGCTAAAATAATTGGTAATAAAATGGATATAGAGCCTATTCCCATAAAAGAATTTAGGGAAATAAATTTTGGAATATGGGAAGGACTATCTAATGATAATATGAAAGCTAAATATAGAGATGAAATATATTTATGGAGAAAGGAACCTGAGAATCTTAGAATACAAGGGGCAGAAACTTTATATGAGGTTCAGGAAAGAGCAATTAATTCCCTAAACTCAATAATACATAAAAGGCAAGAAGAGAATATTTTGATTGTTTCCCATGGGGTTACATTAAAAACTCTAATATTAGGCTTATTAGACATGGACTTAGTACATTTTAAAAATCTAACAATAAATAATGTAGGCTTAAGTATTGTAGAATTTAGGGAATATAATAAAGTACTAAAATTATTAAATGATACTTCTCATCTAAAGGAGAGTTTTAAATATGAATGAAAAAATAGGAGTAATTGGTGGAGGCCCTGCTGGAATTATTGCGGCAGGATATGCTGGAGCAAGGGGAAAAGATGTAGTATTAATTGAAAAAAACAATAAATTAGGTAAAAAGCTTTATATAACTGGAAAAGGTAGATGTAATATTACCAATGGGTCTTCAATAGAAAACTTTTTTGATAATATTACTACAAACAAAACATTTTTATACAGTAGTTTTTATTCTTTTACCAATGAAGATATAATATTTCTTTTAGAAAACTATGGACTTAAAACTAAAACAGAAAGGGGAAATAGGGTTTTTCCATTGTCAGATAAATCTAGTGATGTAATAAAAGCATTAGAATCCTTTTTAATTGACAAAAATGTTAATATTATGTTAAATACCTACGTTAAGGATATAGAGCATAAGATCAATAAGTTTATAGTGAAATTAAATAATAACAAGGAAATAAAATTTGATAAAATAATTTTGGCTACTGGTGGTATATCTTATCCTGCCACTGGCTCTACTGGAGATGGTTATAAATTTGCCGCAAATTTTGGCCATCATATAAAATCTTTAAAACCATCTTTAGTAGGCATAGAAATAGAAAATCAATGGATAAAAGATTTGCAAGGCCTATCTCTTAAAAATGTTGAATTAATAACCTTTGTAAATAATAAGGAAGTATGTAGAGAATTTGGTGAAATGTTATTTACCCATTATGGTATTTCAGGCCCCATAGTATTATCCACTAGTAGTTATATTAATAAATATTCTAAAGAAAAAATTGAATTTTCTATAGATTTAAAACCTGCATTATCTAGAGAAAAATTAGATAAAAGAATACTAAGGGATTTTGAACTATATAAAAATAAACAAATTAATAATGGGCTAGTTGATTTATTGCCACAAAGCATAATACCTATAATAATTAATAAATCTAATATAGATGAAAAAACGCTAGTTCATCAAATTACTAAGGCTGAAAGACATAAAATTATTGACAATATTAAAGATTTAAATTTTAAATATAAGTCTCTTAGACCTATTAAAGAGGCAATTATTACATCAGGCGGAATATCTGTAAATGAAATAGAACCATCTACAATGGAATCTAAATTGCATCCAGGTTTATTTTTTGCTGGAGAAATAATTGATGTAGATGGGTTAACAGGTGGATATAATCTTCAAATTGCATACTCCACCGGGTATTTAGCAGGAATCAGTGTATAATAAATCAATTTATTAAAAACTAATGGAAAATAACTTGTTAGATTGTGGTTTTTAATATATAATTATTAAAGGAAGTGGTAAAATTGAATATTGTTTCAATTAGAGGAGCTATTACTTTAAAAGAGAATAGTGAAAAAGAAATAATTAATAATACAAAAGAATTATTAATGGAAATAGAAAAACAAAATTGTTTAGATAGAGAGAATGTCATAAGCATATTGTTTTCAGCAACTAAAGATTTAAACTCTGCATATCCTGCTAAAGCTGCAAGAATTTTAGGGTATACTAATGCTGGATTAATGTGTTTTAATGAAATGGAAGTAGTTAATAGTTTAAAAAAATGTATAAGAGTAATGGTTTTGTATAATGGCAATATTAAACAAAATCATGTAAAACATGTTTATTTAAAGGAAGCTAAAGCATTGAGACCAGATTTAAATAAATAAGAGTAACAATGCCACCAATTGGTGGTTATTATTTTATAGGAGGAACAAAATGAATGGAGATAAGCTTGTAATTGCAATCGATGGACCAGCAGGTGCAGGGAAAAGTACCATTGCTAAAGAAATTGCAAAGATATTAAACTTAGAATATGTAGATACTGGAGCAATGTATAGAGCACTTACACTAAAAGTTATTAATAGTGGAATAGCTATTGATGATATAGAAAATATAATTAAATTAGCTAATTCCACATCTATAAAATTCCAAAACAATAAAATTTATTTAGATGGAACAGCAGTGGATGAGGATATTAGAAAAAATATAGTAAACAACAACGTGTCCAATATAGCAAAAATTAAAGAAATAAGAGAAATAATGGTAGATATGCAGCAAAAAATGGCAATGGACTCAAATATAATTATGGATGGAAGAGATATTGGCACTGTAGTATTACCTAATGCTAATTATAAATTCTTTTTAATTGCCTCTGTTGAAGAAAGGGCAAGGAGAAGGTATTTAGAAATTATGGAAAAAAAACAGGAAGATATTAGTTATGAAAAGGTTTTAGAAGATATTAAAAAGCGGGATACTATAGATAGCACAAGGGATATAGCACCATTAAAAAAAGCACCGGAAGCACATATAATAGATTCAACTGACAAATCAATAGAGGAAACTGTAAGGGAGATTATTAATATAATTGAAGGGAGGTAGCTAATTGGCTTTTTACCATATTGCAAGGTTTATAGTAAATATAGTATTTCGAATAATTTTTAGAATAAATATAAAAGGCAGGGAAAATATTCCTCAAGATGGAAGGCTAATTATTTGCTCAAATCATATAAGCCTACTAGACCCTATTATGGTAGCAATAGCTGTACCTCGACCTATTAGCTTTATGGCAAAAAAGGAATTATTTGAAAATAAATTATTAGGAAAATTAGTAACTAGTCTAAATGCTTTTCCAGTAGACAGAGAAGGTTCAGATTTATCCGCCATAAGGAATTCCCTAAAGGTTTTAAAGGAGGAAAAAATTCTAGGAATTTTCCCAGAGGGTACTAGAGTTGATAAAATGGACCTAGAGTCTACAAAGTCTGGTATAGGTTTAATTGCAATTAAAGGAAAAGCTCCAGTTGTACCAATCTATATTGATTCTAAATATAGATTATTTAGTAAAGTAAATATAACCATAGGAGAGACATTAAGTTTTGAAAATTTGTATGGTGAAAAACTTAATTCAGAAGACTATGGGTATATTAGTAAGGAAATAATGAAATCTATATATTCATTAAAAGAAAAATAGGAGGAAAAATCGTGAAGACAATTGTTGCTGAACATGCAGGTTTTTGTTTTGGCGTTAAGAGAGCAGTGGATATTGTGGAAGAAACCTTAAAAAATTCAAATAATAAAATAATTTATTCTCTTGGTCCATTAATCCACAATACTCAGGCAGTTGAGGAATTTAAAAAAAAGGGATTAAAACCAATAGATAATATTGATAAATTAAAGGAAGGGAAATTAGTTATAAGATCCCATGGGGTTTCTCCAGATGTGGAAAAAAAAGCTGAAGATTTAAATATAGAATTAATAGATGCAACATGTCCCTATGTAAAGGCAATTCATAATAGAGTTAAGAAATATAAAGAGGATGGTTATAAGATTATAATAATTGGGGACAAGGATCATCCTGAAATAATTGGTATTAATGGTTGGTGTGATAATGAAGGAATTATTATAAATACTGAAGATGAAGCCATTAATTTATCTAAATATGATAAAATTTGTGTAGTGTCTCAAACTACAAATACAAATGAGAAATTTAATAAAATTGCAAAACATCTTCAGGAGAAAGCTTATGAGGTTAAAATTTTTAATACTATTTGCAACGCTACTAATTTAAGACAAAAATCTGCAATGGAAATAGCAGAAAAAGTAGATGCTATGATAGTAATTGGTGGCTACCATAGTTCTAATACCAATAAATTAGTAGAAGTAAGTAAAAAAAGCTGCAAAAATGTTTATCATATTGAAAAAAAAGAAGATTTGCCTTTACAAGAACTAATAAAATTTAATACAATAGGAATAACTGCAGGTGCTTCAACACCTGATTGGATAATTAAGGAGGTTGTAGATACAATGGATAATCTTAATAATGATAATGAAATAATGGAGGCTATTGAGAGTTCCCTAGTTAAAATTCACAGAGGAGATATTCTCAAAGGAAAAGTAATATATGTAACTGATAATGAAGTAATGGTAAATATTAATTACAAATCTGATGGAATTATTATTAAAGAGGAATTATCAAATGATCCTAATGTAATGCCAAAGGATATATTTAAAGAAGGAGATGAAGTAGAAGTATATGTTGTTAGACTAGATGATGGAGAAGGTAATGTGGTTCTTTCTACAAAGAGAATTGAAACAATTAAAAACTGGGATAAGTTAGCGAAAATTTACGAAGAAAAAGATGAAGTAGAATGTAAGGTATTAAAGGATATAAAAGGAGGTTTATCTGTTTCAGTAATGGGAATAACAGGATTTATGCCTGCTTCTCAAATTTCAGTAGATTATGTTAAAGATTTAAGTGTATTTAATGGAAAAACCTTGAGAGCTAAAATTATAGATTTTAATCAGGAGAAAAAAAGAATAATACTTTCTAGTAGAGTTATAGAAGAAGAATTATTAGAGAAAAAGAGAGAGGAACTTTGGAACAGTTTAGAAATTGGTAAAATAATCAATGGCAAAGTAGCAAGATTAACAGATTTTGGAGCTTTTGTAGATTTAGGTGGATTAGATGGTCTAATTCATATTTCAGATCTCTCCTGGTTTAGAATTAATCATCCTTCAGAAGTCGTTAGTGTAGACGAAGACATTGAAGTAGAAGTATTAGATTTTAATAGAGAAAAAAACAGAATATCTTTAGGCTTAAAGCAAACCTTACCTAAACCTTGGGATATATTTATTGAAAAAAGAAAAACAGGTGATATTGTTACTGGTAAAGTTGTGAATATGTTAGATTTTGGAGCCTTTGTTCGATTAGACGAAGGTGTAGATGGACTAGTACATGTATCTCAAATATCTAAAGCACATGTAAATAAGCCTTCTGATGTATTAGAAATTGGAGAAGAAGTAGAGGTTAAAATAATAGATATTAATGAAGAAGAAAAGAGAATAAGTTTAAGCATAAAAGAGGTAGAAGATGATAATATAGTTGAAGATATGGCAAAAAATGAAGAAAAAGAAGATTTAGAGGTAAGTATTGGGGACATTGTTAAAGATAAGCAATAATGTAATAGGGTTTTGATGTATAAATATATCTATTATGTATAGAATAATGATATGACCTCACAAATTACATCAAGACCCCCTTTACATTATTTCTGTGGTTTATGCCACAGAAATTTTTTGTAGTATTTTAAAGTTTTCTGTTTAGGGGGTATTTATGGACAAGTATGAAACTTTTAAAAAAAATATTGATAAATTAGTAAATATAGATTTAAATTATTATAAAGAAAAACAGATGAAAAGAAGAATTACTTCTTTAATGAATAGAAATGGTTATGATGATTTTGACAATTATTTTCTAGCTTTAAAATCCAATAAAGAGTTACTAAATCAATTTATCAATTATCTTACAATTAATGTATCAGAATTTTATAGAAACCCTGCTCAATGGGAGGTATTAGAAAAAGATATATTGCCTAATTTAATCAACAAAAAAAGAAAACCCTTAAAAGTTTGGAGTGCAGCTTGTTCTACTGGAGAAGAGCCCTATTCTTTAGTTATGCTATTAAATAAGTTTTATAGTTTAAGGGATATTAAAATATTAGCTACAGATATTGATGAAGAAGCAATGAACAAGGCTAAAATAGGTTTATATACTGAGAAATCTCTTGAAAATTTACCCCCAGGGTTTAAAGAAAAATATTTCCAAAAGACTGGTTCCTCTTACAAAATAAATAATGATATTAAAAGTTCAGTGGAATTTAAAAAAATAGACTTATTAAAGGATACATTTCCATCAAATATGGATTTAATAAGCTGTAGAAATGTTATGATATATTTTACTGATGAAGCTAAAGAATTGTTGTATGAAAAATTTCATAATAGTTTAAATGAAAATGGCATATTTTTTGTTGGAAGTACTGAACAAATAATATTACCAGAAAGATATAATTTTAAATCAGTAAAAACTTTTTTTTATAAAAGGACAAGTTAATCTAAAATATTAAAATGAAGGGGGATTAAAACTTGAATACAAAGGAATTTTTAAAGGCCTTAAGTGATGGGAGCACAGTATCTGGATACGAATATAGAATTAATGATACAATAATGTATGCTTTTAAAAAATATACAGATGAAACCATAATAGATGATTTAGGAAATATTATTAGTTTAAAGAAAAGTAAAGCCAATGTATCAAATATGAAAATCATGTTAGCAGCTCATATGGATGAAATAGGTCTAATGGTCAAATATATTGAAGATAACGGATTTATAAGATTCACCAATATAGGGGGAATAGACCCTAGAACTATTTTAGGCCAGGAAGTAATAGTTCATGGGAAAAAAGATCTATTTGGAGTAATTGGTTCTAAACCACCCCATCTACAAGAAGCTTCAGAATTAAATAAAGCTATTAAAATAGAAGATATGATAATAGATTTAGGCTATTCTAAGGAGCAGTTGGAAGGGATAGTTGATATTGGTGATGTAATTACCATTAGAAGAGAACTAAAATCATTACAGGATAGTAGAATAGTCGGAAAATCTTTAGATGATAAAGCAGGTATAGTTGCCATGTTTGAATGTGCTAAGGAGTTGGAAAAAATAAATCATGAAGCAGATATATATTTTGTTTCTACTGTTCAAGAAGAAGTAGGAGTTAGAGGTGCTTTTACAAGTACTTATAGAATCAATCCCGATATTGGAATTGCCATAGATGTAGGCTTTGGTTTTACACCGGAGTTACCAAAATATGAAACTTTAGATATGGGCAAGGGACCAGGTATCACTATGGGAGGTAATATCCATCCAGGTTTAAGAGAACATTTAGTTAATATTGCTAAAGATTACAATATTCCATTTCAATATGAAATTGCCCCAGGTCCTACAGGAACAGATGGAAGAGCTATGCAAATTACTAGAGAGGGTATACCTACATTATGCCTATCTATACCATTAAGATATATGCATACTTCTGTAGAAGTAGTAGATATGACCGATATTAAAAACACTGGAAAATTATTAGCCTTCTTTATTGCTTCTATTTCAAATGAGAATTTGGAGGGGTTATTATGTTATTAAAACGTTTAACAGAGGCCTCTGGGGTATCTGGTAATGAAAAAGAAGTTAGAGACATTATTATAAGTGAAATAAAGGATTTTGTTGATGATTTAAAAGTAGATAAAATAGGAAATATTATTGCATATAAAAAAGGTAAAAGTAATTCTAAAAAACTAATGGTAACAGCCCATATGGATGAAGTAGGACTTATGATAATTGATATAGATGATATGGGATTACTTAAGTTTACCACAGTTGGAGGAATTGATAAGCGAATATTAGTATCAAAACCAGTTTTAATTGGGAAAAATAAAATACCAGGAGTTATAGGCGCAAAACCTATACATTTGCAAAAAAGAGAAGAATGGAAAAATGCATTAAATATTGAACAATTATATATAGATATAGGAGTGGGAGGAAAGTCTGAGGCAGAAAAATTAGTATCTATTGGAGATTATGTAGCTTTTGATAGTCAATATATAGAATTTGGGGATAATTTAGTAAAAGCTAAGGCCTTAGATAATCGAGTAGGCTGTAGTCTTTTAATTAAATTGATACAAGAGATAGAGGATATTGAATTTTATGGGGTATTTACTGTGATGGAAGAAATTGGATTAGTGGGAGCTGGACCAGCAGCTTATACTGTGGATCCAGATATAAGTATTGTTTTAGAAGGGACACTATGTTACGATATACCTAAATTAGATGAACATTTGATACCTACTTATTTAAAAAAAGGTCCAGCTATATCCTTAGTTGATAGAACCACTTTATTTAACAAAGATTTCAGAGAGAAGATAGTTAAAATTGCAATAAAAAATAATATTCCTTATCAATTTAGAAAAACCTCTATGGGGGGAAATGATTCAGGTAAAATTCATACTACTAAGGAGGGCTCTATTACTGCAACAATATCTGTACCTTGTAGAAATATTCATTCACCTACATCTGTTATGAGTAAGGAAGATTATGATAATACTTATAAATTATTAAAATCTATATTATTAGAATACAAAGAGGGGGAACTATAATATGAAATTTAATGGGAAAAGTTTAAAAAATTTAGTTAGTATTTATGGACCTTCTGGAAATGAAAATAAAATAAGAGAATATATAGAAAAAGAGATTAAGGATTATGTGGATGAAATTATAGTGGATGCCATGGGGAATCTAATTGCTAGAAAAAAAGGCAATGGCAAAAAAGTAATGATAGCTGCGCATATGGATCAAATTGGTTTAATGATTACCCATATAGATGAAAATGGTTTTTTAAGATTTACTAATATTGGTGGAATATCTCCGTTTGTTTCTTTAAGTCAAAAAGTAATGTTTGAAAATGAAACTGTAGGAATAATTTCCATGGAACCTATGGAGGATATTTCAAAAATTAAATTATCAAATATGTTTATAGATATAGGGGTAAGTTCTAAAGAAGAAGCAGAAAAATATGTTAACATTGGAGATGTTTGTATTTACAAATCTGAATATGAAGAAAATGAAAATACGGTGTTTACGCCATATTTAGATGATAGAGTAGGTTGTTATATAGCTATTGAGACTATTAAGCAAATTGAAGATCCAAAACACGATTTATACTTTGTTTTTACTGTGCAGGAAGAAGTCGGGTTAAGAGGTGCTAAAACAGCAGCTTATAGAATTAATCCCCATATAGGTATAGCTTTAGATGTTACTGGAAGTGGAGATACACCAAAATCCAAACCTTTTGCTGTAGGGTTAGACAAGGGTACAGCTATTAAAGTAAAGGACAATTCTATTTTAACTCATCCTAAATTAAAAGATTTAATGGTAGATATAGCAAAAGAAAATAATATTCCATATCAAATGGAAGTTTTAGAATTTGGAGGCACAGATTCAGGTGCTATTCACCTAACTAAAGAAGGTGTAATTACTGGCGCCATATCTGTTCCAACTAGATATGTCCATTCTACAACAGAAATGGCTTCTAAAAATGATATAATTAATTCTATAAAATTATTAACTAAATTATTAGAAGATAATTTAAAAATCTAGATTAAAAAGGCTGAAAATTTCAGCCTTTTTAGTTTTTAATGGCGAAATTTAATAGATTTAATAAATATATGATATATAAAAGGATATGAATTATGAAGGAATTTTAAAATTATTTTAGAATATTAATATAGGATTATTTTAAGGGGGTAATCTTATGTTAGATTTAGATAGAGAATATACAATCTCTGAAGTAGCTGAATTCACAGGCTATCCTCCTCATGTGCTTAGATATTATGAGAAAGAATTTCAATTAGAGATTCCTAGAAATGAATCTAATCATAGATCTTACACTTATAGGGAAATAGAGCTATTTCAGTATATAAGATCATTACAAGATAAAGGTTTTAGCAATAAACAAATTAAATTAATTATAAAGTCGCCTGAAATATTACTAGATGCTAATGATGAAACAGCTTTAACATTGTTTCAATCAATGGAAGATTTAGATACGGTGCAATTAGCTAAAGAAATTAGTTTAAATCTTCAAGAAGAATTTATTGAGGGACTAACAAAAATAATAAATAGCAATTACGAAAATAGTGCTCAAATTATTGAAGAATTAAAGGATGAAATAATAGCATTAAGAGAAGAATTAACTAGTAAAGAAAGAGATGTGTTAATTTGTGAAAATGCAAAACTTAAGATGAAATTTAAAGAAAAGTCCTATGAAGTAGCAGAGTTAAAAGAGAAAGTTAAAAGATTAGAGCATAATGATGGATTTTTTAAAAGAATATTAAAAAAGAAGAAGTAAAAAATGATGTTATATGAATCATAACTTGCATATTCTTCTAACATTTTTAAATTATGCAACACTTCTTGCAATAAAAATAAATTTACTTGCATTTTTCTGAATATTCCCTTGATTATTTAATAATTTATGATATAATATTATTAAATATAAAAATAAGGAGTCGGTGAATATGAAAAAAAAGAACAGGAGGGTTGCAGTAAGAAAAAAACATAATTATAAAGAATGTGGTGCTATTTCTTGTATTAATAATATCTATGGGATATGCAATAATGAGGAATGCCAATTACATGAAAATCATTTAATACAAGAGGATTAATTTAAAATATTTGTATAAACCTAAATAGCCTGTTAACAAGCTATTTAGGTTTATAAATTTATACTCTACCTGGATAGACTTTTAAAGCTTCGTTTAAAATATTCATTGCTTTTTCTAAGTCATTAGCGTTTATACAATAAGATATTCTTACTTCATCCCTACCAAGGCCTTCAGTAGCATAAAATCCTTCAGCAGGTGCCAACATTACTGTCTCATTATTAATTTCAAACTCTTCTAATAGCCAAACTACAAAGTCTTCAGCATTATCTACAGGAAGTTTTGCTATTACATAAAAAGCTCCATGAGGTTTTTCACAAATCACTCCGTCCATTTTTTGTAGGGCATTATAGACTATATCACGTCTTTTCCAATATTCTTCTTTAACTTCTTCAATATAACTATCAGGAGTATTTATTAGATTTGCAGCACCAACTTGTTCTATAGTAGCTACACATAATCTACCTTGTGCTAATTTCATTACTTGTTTCATTAAATCCTTATTTTTAGAAGCTATAGAACCAATTCTAGCACCACATGCACTATATCTTTTAGAAATACTATCTGTTATAATAACCCTATCTGCTATTTCGTCTAAATGTGCAAAACTCATAAATTCTTGCTCGTCAAAAACAAATTCTTTATATACTTCATCAGCTATTATAAACAAATTATATTCTAAGGCAATATCTTTTAACATATGAATTTCTTCCTTCGTATAAACTGTACCTGTTGGATTACCAGGATTAGCTAGTAAAATTGCTTTTGTCTTATTATTTATTAACTTAGTAATTTCATTTTTTTCAGGTAAATGAAAACCCTGTTCAGCTTTTGTAGTAATAGGAACAACATTTACCCCTGTCATATTACTAAATCCATTATAATTTGTATAAAAAGGCTCAGGAATCAATACTTCATCGTTGTAATCGCAAGTTGCAATTAATGAAAAAATTAATGCTTCAGATCCTCCATTAGTAACTATTATTTCGTCATTTTCAAAATAAATATCATGTTTTTTATAATATTCGATAAAAGCATGAATTAATTCTTCAATACCTTGTGAATGAGCATAAGCTATTACTTTTTCATCAAAATCTTTTATTGCTTCAATAAATTCCTTTGGAGTTTCTATATCAGGTTGTCCAATATTTAGATGATAAACCTTTTTACCCCTTTCTTTTGCCTTATCTGCATAAGGTACCAATTTCCTAATAGGAGATTGTTGCATTGCTATAATTCTTTCTGAAAACTTCATAAATTTACCCCCCTAAATAATTAATAGTCTAAATATTTAAAAATACATTTAGATACTGAGACTTTGAAATTTAAATGAAAATCAAATGTTTAATTATATCTTATTATATGATAACATAAGACGTGGTGAATTGGTAACAAAAAAAGTAGCAAATTTATTTATATTTTTAATTTTTTGTAATAAAAATAATACAAGAAAAATGTAAAACAAATCCGCAAAATCTAGTTTTTAATTTGAAAATACCTTTAATTAATCAGAACAAACCATTTTTTATCAAGTTTTGACGCCTTAATTTTACAGGAAAAATGTTCAAAATATAATAATGCTATTATTATTTGTAAATTTACATATTAATATGCTTATGCCAAATTTTCAGCACAAAATGAAAATATATTGACAAATATACTATTAATCAATTAAGTGTGTTATAATAATATGTTAGTAAATGAAATATAAACATATTAGAAAGGAAGAATTTAATGAATAAAAAAATAGATAATAAAGAGGCAAAAACATATTTTATCAGAACTTATGGCTGTCAAGCCAATGAACATGATTCTGAAAAAATATCTTGGATATTAGAAAATATAGGTTATGTATCAACTGATAATATGGAAGAATCTGATTTAATTATATATAATACCTGTTTAGTTAGAGAGAATGCAGAGCTAAAAGTATATGGTCAATTAGGTGCATTAAAAAATCTTAAAAGAAGGAAACCAGATATTATGATTGCTATTTGTGGTTGTATGATGGAAAGGGAAGAGGCTAGAGAAGTAATATTGTCTAAATACGATCATGTGGACATAATATTTGGAACCAAAAATATACACAAGCTACCTCAGTTAATTAACCGATATTACCAGACAGGTAAAACTGTGATAGATATAGTAGAAGATGATAGGGAAATTATAGAAGATATAGGAGCTAATCGTAAATATTCTTTTAAAGCTTATGTAGATATTATGTATGGTTGTAATAATTTTTGTACTTACTGTATAGTACCCTATACTAGAGGAAGGGAAAAAAGTAGGGAACCGGAAAATATAATTGATGAAGTAAAGGATTTAGCTAGTAAAGGTTATAAGGAAATAACTTTATTAGGTCAAAATGTGAATTCCTATGGAAATACTTTAGACTATAATTATACTTTTGCAAAGCTTTTAAGGGAGATTAATAAAATAGACGGTATTGAAAGAATTAGATTTATGACATCTCATCCTAAAGATTTGTCAGATGAATTAATCACTGCTATGGCAGAACTAGATAAGGTTTGTGAACATTTCCATTTACCTGTTCAATCTGGTAGTAATAGGATTTTGAAAGCCATGAACAGAAAATATACTAGAGAAGATTATATAAATTTAGTAGATAAATTGAAAAAAGCAGTTCCAGACATTGCTATAACTACTGATATAATTGTAGGTTTTCCTGGAGAAACTGAAGAAGATTTTAAAGAGACCTTAGACCTAGTTGAAAGAGTTAGATATGATTCAGCATTTACTTTTCTTTACTCCATTAGAGAAGGGACTTACGCAGCCAATATGAAAAATCAAATTCCTGATGATGTGAAACATGAAAGATTTCAAAGATTGTTAGATACACTTTATCCAATATTTTACGAAAATAATATTCCTTATAAAGATAAGGTTGTAGATGTGTTAGTAGAAGAAGTAAGCAAGAATGATGAAAATGTATTGTCAGGAAGAACTAGAACAGGCAAACTAGTGCATTTTCAAGGAAGTAAAGATTTAATAGGAAAAATTGTGGATGTAAAAATAGATGAGATAAAATCCTTCACTTTAGAAGGATATAAAATATAGACGGAGGTTATAATTTTGGATAATTTAACACCAATGATGAAACAGTATATGTCAATAAAAAAAAGGCATAAAGATGCTATATTGTTTTTTAGATTGGGAGATTTTTATGAAATGTTTTATGAAGATGCAATTACAGCTTCTCAAGAGTTAGAAATTGCTTTAACAAAAAGAGATGCTGGTGATAATGAAAAGGCTCCTATGTGTGGTGTGCCTCATCATGTAGCTGAGACATATATTTCAAAATTGGTAGACAAAGGATATAAGGTGGCTATATGTGAGCAATTAGAAGACCCTTCCGTAGCAAAGGGATTGGTAAATAGGGATGTTATAAGAATAGTAACACCTGGAACAATAACAGATTTAAATATATTAGATGAAAAAAGTAACAATTATCTTCTTTCCATATATATGGATGAATTTGGTTTAGGTTTGGCTTATGTAGATAGTTCTACTGGAGAATTTTTTACAACAGAACATATTGGAAGTGAAGAAAATTTATATAATTTTTTATTAGAAGAAATAGGCAAAATCCATCCGTCAGAAATCATTTGTAATGAAAGTTTTATGAATAATAAAAGAATAATAAGATTTATTGAGAATAAAGTAAATCCTTATATTAATGTATATAGCAATAAAGAGATTAAAAGTACAAATTGGGAAAGAAAAATACTAGAACATTTTAAAGTTAAAAATCTTAATTCTTTAGGACTTAAAAACCAAATATATGCGATTATATCAACAGGTAAATTAATTGAATATTTGTATTATACTCAGAAAGATTCCTTAGAACATATAAATCAAATAAATTATTATGAAGCAAGTAAATATATGATTTTAGATATAAATACTAGAAGCAATTTGGAAATCCACGAAACCATAATTGGTAGAGAGAAAAAGGGTTCTTTAATCTGGGTTTTAGATAAAACCTCTACGGCTATGGGTGGGAGGTTGTTAAAAAAGTGGTTAGAACAACCTTTAATAGATATAGATGGAATAGTGAAGAGACAAAAAATAGTGGAGATTTTTTCTAAAAATATTATATTGATGAATCAGGTTAAAGAATGTTTGAAGAAAATTTATGATTTAGAACGATTAATTGGGAAAATATCCTATGGGAATTGTAATGGACGAGACCTTTATTCATTAAAGTCTTCCTTAGGCGTAGTACCAGAATTAAAGGATATTTTAATAAAATCTAATAATGAGTCTCTAGTAGAAATAGCCCTTGGTCTAGATAGTTTAGAAGATGTATATAGTATTATAGATAAATCTATTGTAGAAAATCCTCCGATTTCAGTTAAAGAAGGTGGATTAATAAAATTAGGTTATAATGATGAATTAGATGAACTTAAAAATGCTGCTACAGGGGGTAAAAATTGGCTTGCAAAATTAGAGCAGATAGAAAAAGAAAAAACGGGGATTAGAAATTTAAAAATTGGATTTAATAAAAAATCAGGTTATTTTTTTGAAGTAACTAAAGGAAATTTAGCTTTAGTTCCAGATTATTTTATTAGAAAACAGACTTTAACTAATTCTGAAAGGTATTATACAGAGGAATTAAAAGATATAGAAATTAAAATTTTAGGTGCAGAAGATAGAATGGTGGAATTAGAGTATATTATTTTTCAAGAAATAAGAGAAAAGGTAAAGTCTGAAACTTTTAGGATTCAAAATCTTAGTAGGAGACTATCAGAAATTGATGTATTAAACTCTTTTGCACAAGTAGCTTATAATAACGATTATATTAAACCTAGTTTGAACAATAAGGGAATAATTCATATACAAGATGGTAGACACCCTGTAGTAGAAATGACTATGGATGATAATATATTTGTTCCCAATGATACTTATTTGGACAACAATAACAATAGGGTGCAAATAATCACAGGTCCCAATATGGCAGGGAAATCTACTTATATGAGACAAGTTGCTCTTATAACTTTAATGGCACAAATTGGTTCCTTTGTGCCGGCGAAGGAAGCTAATATAGCCATTGTAGACAGGATATTTACGAGAATAGGTGCTTCAGACAATTTATCCCAAGGTGAAAGTACTTTTATGGTAGAAATGAATGAAGTTTCTAATATTATTAAAAATGCTACTAAAAATAGTTTAATAATATTAGATGAGGTAGGACGAGGGACTTCTACTTACGATGGTCTTAGTATTGCTTGGGCTATACTTGAATATATAGCAGAGAATATAGGGGCCAAAACTCTATTTGCAACTCATTATCATGAATTAACCCAATTGGAAGGTAAAATTGAAGGTATAAATAACTTAAATATTTTAATAAAGGAACAGGGAGACGAAATAATATTTTTAAGAAAAATAGAGAAAGGAAGTACCAATAAGAGTTATGGCATAGAAGTAGCAAAATTGGCTGGGATTCCCAAAGAAATTACTAATAGAGCAAATGAAATATTAGATGAAATAGAAAGAAATCATGCTTTAAAGAACAATGGAGAAAGTCCCAATAAATCTATGGAACAAATAAGTATATTAGATTATAGAAAGGATTATTTTATCGAAAAGATAAACAAATTAGATGTATCTAGAATGACCCCTATGGAAGCAATTAATACTCTCTACGAATTAACAAAAGAGGCTGAAAAAATTAAGGAGAATGAGTAAAATGGGAAAAATTAAAGTATTAGATGATTTGACAATCCAAAAAATTGCAGCTGGGGAAGTTATTGAAAGACCTTCTTCTGTGGTAAAAGAACTAATAGAAAATGCATTAGACGCTAATTCCACTAATATTACCATAGAAACAAGAGAGGGAGGTAAAAAATATATCCGCATTACAGATGATGGAGATGGTATTTACGAAAATGATTTAATAAATGCCTTTAAACCACATTCTACTAGTAAATTAGCTAAAATAGATGATCTTTATAATATTAATTCTTTTGGCTTTAGAGGTGAAGCATTAGCAAGTATATCTTCCGTAGCTAAAGTGGAAGTCCTAACAAAAACTGAAAAAAATGTATCGGGAATACAAGCATTTGTTGAAGAAAGTAAAATTATCAAGCAATTACCTGTAGGTTGCCCTAAGGGTACTACTATGATAGTTAGGGATTTGTTTTATAATCTACCAGTTAGAAGAAAATTTCTAAAATCTAATACTGTGGAAGGAAATTATATAACAGATATTGTTTATAAATTAGCATTAGGCAATTGTGGAGTATCTTTTAAATATATTAAAGATAATCAAGTGGTATTAAATACATCTAAAAATAATAATCTAAGAGATAATATATATATATTACTAGGTAAAGAGTTTATTGATGGTTTAATGGAGATTCAATTTGAAAACGAAGATTTTAAAATCTATGGTTATATATCAAATAATCAATTTTATAGAGGCAATCGAAGTCATCAATATCTTTATGTAAATAATAGATATGTAAAAAATGTAGGTTTAACAAATATAATTGAAACAAAATACAAATCTCTTATTCCTATTAATAGATTCCCTATTTTCGTTTTGTTTGTTTATATAGATCCAAGTTTAATAGATGTAAATATTCACCCTACAAAAGAAGAAGTAAAATTCGTAAATGAAGAAGAGTTTAATACTAAATTAGAATATATTATAGATAAAACTTTAAAAGATAATTTAGCAGTTCCTAAGGCTACTTTTACCAAGGAACCAATTGAAAAAAAAGATGATAGTATTCCTTTACTATATGAAGAAAAATTTTATAGTGATGATTATAAATTAAATATAAATAAAAATGAAGATAATACACAAATTTTAGAATCTATGCCTATATATGAAAAAGATTTTAATACTTACAAAATTAAACATGAAGAAGTTATTAAAAGAAAAGAAGACATTAATAGAATTGACGGGAATAGAATTGACGGGGAAGATGATCTAAAAAATATTTTAAAGAGATTAAAATATATTGGGATTATTTTTTCCACTTATATAATTGCAGAAGATACATTATCCAATAGAGTTTTTATTATTGATCAGCATGCTGCCCACGAAAGAATATTATATGAAAAATATAAAAAAGAATACGAAATGGAAAAAGTAATTATTCAACCGCTATTAACACCAGAAATAGTTGAATTAACTGATTCAGAAATTACAATGGTGTTAGAGAATATAGAACTATTAAAAAATCTAGGTTTTGTGGTGGAAGAATTCGGTAACAATAGTATAATAATAAGAGGTGTACCAGTATTGTTTGGAGAACCTCAATTAAAATCCTTATTTTTGGAAATAATAGACAATATCAGTTCTATTCATAATAAAAATTATGAATATAGAACTGATAAGATAATGAAAATTGCCTGCAGCAATGCAATTAAAGGTGGAGATAAAATCTTTAGTATGGAAATCCAATCTTTGTTTGAACAATTAAGTCAAGTTGAAAATCCCTATACATGTCCCCATGGAAGGCCTACTATAATTGAAATTTTAAAGGAAGATGTAGAAAAGGAGTTTAAACGGATTATATAATGGGAAAAGGTGATAAAATATGAATGCTAAAGAAAATTTATTAATTATTTTAGGCCCAACTGGAGTAGGCAAAACTACTATTTCCTTAGAAGTTGCAAAAAACTTAAAAGGAGAAATCATATCCTGTGATTCTATGCAAATATATAAATATATGAATATTGGCACCGCTAAAATAATGCCTGAAGAAATGGATAATATTCCACATTATTTAATAGATATAGTATATCCAGATGAAGAATTTACAGTTCATGATTTTAAAGTTAAAGCAGAGGAACACATAATGGATATTAATAATCGGGGAAGTTTGCCAATAATGGTAGGGGGGACTGGATTATATATAAACTCAATAGTATATGAATTAAAGTTTACCAATGTTAAGCCTAATGAAGAATTTAGACGTAAATACAACCATATTGCTAACAAATACGGTAATGAATATTTGTATGAAAAATTATTAAAAATTGATCCTATATCTGCAGAACGAATAAATATTAATGATAGAAAGAGAATTATTAGAGCTTTAGAAATATATAATGAAACTAATAAGCCTATGTCCTATTATAATAAGGACTTTAGAAAAGAAAGAGATAAATATAATTTAATTATGATAGGACTAAATATGGATAGATATATTTTATATTCCCATATAAATAATAGAGTTGAGAGGATGTTTGAGAAGGGATTAGTAGATGAAGTAGAGAGTTTATTAAATATGGGTTACGATGAAAATTTAGTTTCCATGAAAGCCATAGGTTATAAAGAAATAATTCCTTATTTAAAAAAGGAAATAAGTTTAGAAGAGTCTATGGAATTATTAAAAAGAAATACTAGAAGATATGCAAAAAGACAATTAACTTGGTTTAGACGAGATAATAGGATAAAATGGATAGATATTAATAAGTTTGATTCAATTGAATCTATAGGATATTTTATTTCTAACTATGTTAGAAAAATATTAAATATTTAAGGGAGGAAATTATATGAAATCAAGTATTAATTTACAGGATATATTTCTCAATCGGGCTAGAAAAGAAGGTATTAGTCTAACTTTATACTTAGTAAATGGGTATCAAAT
>JAAZMA010000077.1 GCA_012799055.1 Tissierellia bacterium | reverse complement strand
TAATCCTAATGCTTCTTCATAACGTAATTCAAAAAGTTGTTGTTTTATATGATTTAATCCTTCTTCAATGGTGTTAAGTAATGGAAAAATATTATGGATTACTTCTAAAAATTTTTTAATTTTAGTCGCCTCTTTTCTTAAATAATCTTTAGGAAATTTTCAAAAAACAAAATCGTTATATTCTTCATAATCTCTTCTGATCCAGTTATGAAATAAATTCCTCGATAAGCTATATTCTTTCTCAATACTAATTACGATTTTTTCTTACTCTAAATACAATTTAATTAACTCTTCCTTAAATTCTTTTCATACTCATAACACTAAATAACTCAAGTTACTTAATATTACAACTATATTCTACTAGGCATAGATACAAAATAAATTTATATATAATATGACTTTATATCTTCTATAGAATTTAAACCAAAATTTCTAGGTATTGGTAAATCTTTTAAATCTTTGCCTTCAAATTTTTTATTAACATAATATTCCACTTTAGTAATACTTTCAAACCACATTAAAACCTTATCTATATAAACTGTTTTCAACCCTACAATATCACAAAATCCCTTAATTATACACAACCCATAAGGAAAGTCTTCTAAAAAATATCGTGAATTAAAATCAGGAATATATCCCTTCTTCGTTTTTATCATTGGTGCCTTTATTCCTTTAAATGCAACAATATTACTTATTTTATCTGTCATTGCTTCAGGTGTTTCTGATTCATAATGTTTTTTTAAAGATCTAACTCCTGTCAAATTAAGCCCTTTTATCATCTGGCACATTACCTGTAATTCTTCATCACAAGCAATTAATATTTTTGAAGACTCATTAGTCCAATCTTCATAAAAATCTATTGCCTCATCCCAATACATTCCTTCTTTATAATTGTAAAACATTGTATAAAGCCTTGTCGTATGAAGGATAGGATTCGATGGTATAAGAGTAACATTTAAAAAGTTTGGCAACATATAACATTTCATATCGAATAAACTTTCCATAATTAAACATACTTCTTTTGTCTTTTCAGTAGGCATAACTGCTATATGAAGCTCTTTTTTCTTTCCTAAATTATATACTGATTTTCCATATTCTTTTACTCTAGCAATGCCATGTACTCTTTGAAAACCAAATAATATACATCCATTTTCTATTAACTCTTTGCAATAGAATTCATTACCTCCACTTCCTGGCATTACTCCTAACCAAGTACCCATTTTAATAAATGGTTTTATCTTCTCAATCCTTTTAGAAAAAATATGAGATGGAAGAGTCGAAATAATAATATCCGCATCAGCAATTACATCCTTAGGTTTATTTGATATAATATCAATTTCCCCAACATATTCAACAACTCCATCAACAGTACAAACTTGAACTTTATGATTCCACTTTTGAGGTTTTGAAGTAAGTAACCTGACTGATACAGAATCTTTTGAACCGATATCTCCTATTAGAAGGCTACCTATATTTCCACCACCAATTATACATATATTAAGTTGTTTTTTATGAAAATATTGTCTCCAACTTATTCTCTTTGTGTTCATTCTAAAATTCCCCTTATTGCTTCCACTAATTTATTATTCTCTTCTGGACGTTTAATAGCTACTCTAATAAACTCTCCATCAAAACCTTTTTTGGAAGATAAATCTTTTATTAAGAGTTGATGCTTATCTAATAAAGTTTTTGTCAATTCTTTAGCCGTATATGATCCTAAAACTTCACATAATACATAATTTGCTTGTGATGGTACTACACGTAAATTTTTAATCGTAGACAGTTTTTCAATATATTCTCTTCTAACCTTTTTAAACTTTTCCATTGCTTTTTTATAATCCTCTTTATATTTCTCAAAGATTTGCATATAAAATTCTGCAAAAGAATTAATATTCCAAATGGCAATATTCTTTTTTAAAAAATCAATTAAGTCTTGATTAGAAGAAGCTAAAACTCCTAAGCGAAGCCCAGGTACACCAAAAGATTTTGAAATACTTTTTATCACTATTAAATTCGGATAACGCTTCAATATCTTTTCCTCTAATAATGTTCCTGACTTTTCACTGTCCACAAAATCTACAAACGATTCATCTACAATAAAATTGATTTCTTTTTTTTGTGCCCATTTAGCTACTTGAAGTACATCTGATTTTTTAATATAATTTCCAGAAGGATTATCTGGATTGATTAATACTAAATTTGAAATATCTTTATCTCCATAGAATTTTATTAAATCATTTGCAGTATACGAATAATTACTATTATCCGGACAATAAGCAATGATATCTTCACCCTTTTTTCTATTCGGGTATTCTTCAAATGTTGGTACTATTATACCTATTTTGCCAGATAACCTTTCCATTAAAGATTTTATAAGCTCTGCTGCTCCATTTCCTACAACTATATGTTTTTTATGAATTCCAAAATATTTTGCTGCTAATAAACTATTTACATTCATTCCTGATGGATATTCACGTATTAATCTTTCAAAATTTGCCTTCATTTCATCTAATAGTTTTGACGTTGGATAAAAGGGATTGACTAAATAACAAAAATCAATTAAACCAGGATATCTCCAATAACCACCATATCTACTCTGAATTTTTGCTAACTTATCCTCCATAGATATCGTAAATATTGATTCTGCAATATCTAAATCTTGTATATCATCAATTTCATACCAAGATTCATGTTTTAAAACTGTTGCTTTTATTTCAGGCTTGTCCAACAATGTTATCACTTTTAATACTTGTTCATAATATTCATTATTTCCTAATGCCTTACTGTAAGCTTCTAAAAAAGGAACATAATGGGTATTGGAAAATTCTTTACTAAATTTATATATATTAACTGTTTTATAATATCTTTTTATATCTTCAAACTTAAAATGTTTTTTATCTAAAAAATTAATAATATTATTATTTTCATCCAAAGTTACAACTGTACCATCCATCCAACTTTCATACTTTGCTACTAATGCTAAACTTGGATATGGATCCTCTACTATTTTATGCAAGACAGCATCTTCAAATATAAGATCCGATTCAAGTAAAAGGGTATCTTCTTTTAGTAAATACTCTTTTGCTAAATACAATGAATAAATATTATTGGTTTTATCATATATTTCATTTTCTATATAAACTATAGGTGTTTTTATATTTAAAGTAGAAATATATTGAATCAATTTTTTCCCTTTATATCCAATCACTATAACAATTTTTGATAAATTTAATTTATCTAGCTGACTAAGCATTCTTTCAATCATGGTAATTCCATTGACCTTTACCATACATTTCGTATTATCTTCTGTTAAATCTTTTAAGCGTTTCCCCATGCCTGCTGCTAAAATTATCGCTTGCATCATACACACTCCCGCTTTTCTATTTATAAAATATCATCATTTAATTTCTAATACCATTTTCTTTATTTTTTTATAAATTTTCTCTCCACAAGATCCATCAATATTTTTATAAATTCTATTGGCTAAATTAATACGATTTTTAGCCAATGGGTCATATCCATCATTAATTTTTGAAACAAGTTCATACCATGATTCTTTTTTATTATAAAAATAATAAAAAGCATTTGAAGGTATAACTGAACCTTTAGGCATTTTCTCATCTAAAAATATTATCTTTTTCCCAGTAAGTAAAAAACTACCTAATAATGAACCATTTCCTGATATCAATACATCTGCAGCATTTAAAGCATATAAGTAATTATCAGTTTCATCTAATATTACATTATTATAAAATCCATTACTACTTTTTATATGATACTCTGTTAAATTATTATAATAAGTTAATAATTGTGGTATATACTTCATTATTGAAATCCTAGTAAGTGGATGCGGACGCCAAATTAAGGCAGTATTTTTATTTGCATTTGATATACTTAATATATTCGTTATCTCCTCTATAGCTTTAAAAGGATTTCTTACAAAATAAAGACATCCAGTATCTAATGTATAAACTACCTTGCCATCTAATTTTTTTTCCCATTCTGCTGGATAGGAACTATCTTTCTTAAGATTATTAATCATGGAATCTAATTTAGGTGACCCTAAAGTTAGTAATTTGGACTCTGGTATACCATCTTTTATAGCTTCTTTCCTTACAAAATCACCTACTAAAATTACTTTATCTACATTTTTTATAGAGGGCATCATATATGTAGCATTTTTACCGTATGGAGGAAAAAAAGATGCAATATGGTACGGAACATATACAAGCATATCTGTATATTTCTTAAGATTAAATGTAAAGTATTCTTCATAAACACGAGTTATCGTATTATATTGATCATATATATTATGTACAAAAATAATATCAGGTTTCTCTTCTTCAAGATTATATTTACTATAATGAGTAATTGGTATATTTGTTGGAAATCGTTCCCCTTCATATGTTGGAATAGCTTGATTTTGAGAAAGTTGATAGTAAGGAATTGGTACAACACTAACTTCACAATTTTCATCTTTGGCAAAAGCTTCATATATTGTTGATAAACTATCCCACATAGAAACTTTATAAGGAAAAAAAGCCACTTTTAACTTTGTTTTATTTACCATAAGATATTCTTTATTTAAGCCTAAATTTTGTAATAGTTTACATACTTTATTTCTATACTTTTTATTTTTTGTATTGTGAAGTGCCTTTTTATAATATTCTATAGCTAATTCTTTTTGACCATCTAATTGATACAAGTACCCTAAATTATATAATAGATCAAAGTTTCTTTCATTGACATTTAATCCTCTTTTTAAAACTTTCTCTGCCCTCTCCAAATCCCCCTCCATCATAGCTATAACACCTTTAATAGAATAGATATCTACATCCTCTTTAACAATTTCTTCATATTCAGTTATAATTACTTTCGCTTCTT
>JAAZMA010000325.1 GCA_012799055.1 Tissierellia bacterium | reverse complement strand
TTGATTATAGGAATTTCTAGAATATATCTTGGAGTTCACTATCCTACAGATGTGGCAGCAGGAATAATAGTAGGCATTGGCTCTGCAGTAGTAAGTCATGCATTTTTATTAGACTTTATAGAAAAGATTATGGAAATAATGATTTGAAGGAGGCTAAAAGTGGTATATATTAATATATATACATAAGGGAGAGTGATAGTATTGTTAATGGGTAATTTTCTAAAAAATAGAAAATCCATTAGGGATTATAAAAAGAAAAAATTAGATAATAAGGTTATGGAAGATGTAAAGGTTTTGTTTGAGGAAATACTAGAAGAAGCTAATAACAAATACTTGGATTTCATATTATTTGAAGATGGAGACAAAATTTATAATTCTTTAAAGGGAATTGGTGGCTATGCAGGGGTAATGGTAGAAAGTCCTCATTATATAGGTATTAGATTAAAGGAAGTCAATGAGGAGTCCATAATAAAAGCCTCCTATTTTACTGAAAAACTTATGGGGAATTTATCTAATTTAAATTTAGGAAGCTGTTGGCTAGGTATAAAAAATGTGGACAAGGATATTCGAGCTAATGTACTGGGAGAAGAAAACAAAAATATAGCCTATTTAGTAGCCTTTGGGTATCCTAAGGCTAAAAATCCTTTTATAAACGAAAGCTCCAGTTCTAGACTAGGAGTAGATGAAATTGTATTTAAAGAAGAATTAGGGAAACCTATAGATATAATAGAATTAGAAAACAGAGGATTAGATGACTTATTTTACTATGTAAGATTTGCACCATCTAGTTTTAATAGGCAACCTTGGAGATTTATTTTAGAAAAAGATAAAGTACTTCTATTATTAGCTTATTCTGAAGAAAAAGAAATAAATCTAATGGATGCTGGAATTATTATGTACTATTTTGAAGAATTAGCAAAAACCATAGGTATTAATAATAGATGGGAATTAATACAACAGGAAGATATAGTGGATGGAGATATTAAATATAAATATATTGGAGAATTTTCTCTATAGTTAATAATGTGGTATGTTTTTATTTATTTTCTAAATATGAAGAAGATTGGGGATTAAAGGCCTCACAGTAAATTTATGACGAATTGGTGAATTCCAATTCGTTTTTTTATTTAAATATCTATTTTTTATTGACAATTCCTTAAAAAAAGCATATAATATTATTAACATATGAACAACCATTCATATATTTATTGGTTATAAGGGGGAATTTTTGTGAAAGAAATTGTATTAGAACTAGAAGGCCTTAATTGTGCAAGTTGTGCAGCTAAAATTGAGGAATTGGCTAATGATATTGATGGAGTAGATAATGCTAGTTTAGATTTTGTAAATAAAAAATTAAAAGTAAATGTGGAGGAAGATAATAAATCAGAGAATATAACAAATGAAATTAAAACCATAGTAAATACCCTAGAGCCTCATGTACAAGTTATAGAAAAAAACAAAGAAGACTATTCCCATAGTCATTCCCATGACCATGGAGATATTAAAAAAAGTGATATTATAAAATTAATAATAGGTGGAATATTATTTATTATTCCCTATTTATTTAAATTAGAAGGAACTCCTAGATTTTTAACTTATCTTTTAGCATATATAGTCGTAGGACTAGAGATAATTATAATTGCCATTAGGAATGTATTTAGAGGACAACCCTTTGATGAGTATTTTCTAATGACTGTGGCAACTATTGGAGCGTTTTTAATTGGAGAATATCCTGAAGGTGTGGCAGTTATGCTATTTTATCAATTAGGAGAATTTTTCCAAGGCTTAGCAGTTAATCATTCTAGAAAGTCCATATCTTCATTATTGGATATTAGACCAGATTATGCAAATTTAGAAATAAATGGTGAAATCCAAATAGTAGAGCCAGAAAAGGTCCACGTGGGAGATTATATTATAATTAAACCTGGAGAAAAAGTGCCCCTAGATGGAATTATTTTAGAAGGGAAATCTTCCATGGATACCTCTAATATAACTGGAGAATCTGTACCTAGAACAGTGAACATAGGAGATACAGTATTGTCTGGATTTGTTAATAGGGAAGGATTATTAAAAGTAGAGGTAGTTAAGGAATTTGGGGAGTCTACTGTTTCTAAAATACTAGATTTAGTAGAAAATGCCTCTTCTAAAAAGGCACCTACAGAAAACTTCATAACTAAATTTGCTAGATATTATACTCCTGTAGTAGTATATACTGCCTTGGCCATAGGATTGATTCCTCCACTATTAATGGGATATGATATTAGGGATTGGGCCTATAGAGCCTTTGTGTTTTTAGTTATATCTTGCCCCTGTGCCTTAGTTATATCCATTCCCCTAGGATTTTTTGGAGGAATTGGAGGGGCTTCTAAATCAGGGATTCTAATAAAAGGTGGGAATTATTTAGAAGGATTAAATGATATAGATACATTAGTATTTGATAAAACAGGAACCATAACTAAGGGAAGTTTTAATGTAGTTAATATAGAAGGATATGAAGGAGTTTCTAAAGATGAAATATTAGAATTAGCAGCCTATGGTGAGTCTTATTCAAATCATCCCATAGGAATATCTATTGTAGAAGCTTATGGCAAGGAAATAGATAAAAGTAAAATAGAAAACTATAGGGAAATATCTGGCAAGGGGATAGAGGCAGAAATTCATGGGGAAAAAGTATTAATTGGAAATAGGAAATTATTTAAAGAAAATAATATAGATATTTTAGAAAAAGATTCCATAGGAACTGTAGTATATATTGGGAAAAACAATACCCATATAGGAACTATAGAAATATCTGATGAATTAAAAGACAATGTAATTGACCATATTAAAGCTATAAAATCACAAAATATAAATACTATAATGTTGTCAGGAGACAATGAATTAACTGCTAAAAAAGTTGGAGAATTAGTAGGCATGGATAAAGTATATGGAGATTTATTACCTCAAGATAAGGTAAATATATTTGAAAAAATTCTGGAAGAAAATCCTGGGAAAGTTGCCTTTGTTGGGGATGGAGTAAATGATGCTCCAGTACTAGCTAGAGCAGATATTGGTATAGCTATGGGAGGCTTAGGTTCTGATGCAGCCATTGAGGCTTCTGATATTGTAATAATGACTGATGAAATTGGAAAAATTAATACAGGACTTAAGATTGCTAAAAATACTAAAAAAATAGTAACTCAAAATATTGTATTGGCACTTAGTATAAAATTAATAGTATTAATTTTAGGAGCCTTTGGAAAGGCTACTATGTGGGAAGCAGTATTTGCCGATGTTGGAGTTTCTATAATTGCCATATTAAACTCCATTAGGGCATTAAAAGTAGAAGAATAAAATATATTATAGTATAATTAGGTTAGACTATAGGTCTAGCCTAATTTTTTAATTTAAATTTTAATATGTGATAAACTATAATTATAGAAAATTTGCAGAGGTGTAATAGATGAAATCCAATTTAAGTAATTTAGACAGAAGGCAAAACTATATAATACTTGCAGAAAACTCTTATTTAGAAAATGACTTAGAAAAAGCTTTAAAGTTTTATTTCCGTGCTTTAAAATTTGGGGGTAATAAAGAAGATAATATTATTATATTATATAATATTGCAATACTATATGACGAAATGGATATACCAGAAAAAGCCTTAAAAACATATAAAAAAATTATACAATTAGATAGTAAGGAGGCTGGTGCTTTCTATGGCATGGGTACCATGTATGAAAGATTAGATAATAAGGAAATGGCACTAAAATCCTATTTTAAAGCTACACAAATCGACCCTTACTATGATAGAGCTTTTTTCTATATAGCTAATATATATGATGAAATAGGTGAAAAAGAAAAGGCTATAATATATTATAAAAAAGTAATTAATTTGGTTCCAGAAGACTTTATGGCTTATAATAATTTAGGTTCTATATATGAAGAAATTGGGGAAAATGGTAAAGCCTATAGGATGATTAGAAAAAGCTTAAAATTAAATCCTGATTATTATAGGGCTTTGTTTAATATGGGAGTAATCTATAAGAAAATGAATAAATATGAAAAAGCCATAGAGTATTATGATAAATCTATAGAAAAAAACAATAATTATTCTTATTCCTATTTAAATAAATCAGCCATTTATATTGAATGGGAAGAATATGAAAAATCTATTGAAATCCTATCAGAAGGGATTCTCCACAATCCCTATGCTGAATACTTATATTATAATAGGGCTTGTTGCTATGTAAAATTAGGAGAAATAGATAAGGCTATTTTTGATTTAAGAAAATCCATACTTATACAACCTAAAATAATAGATATGGCAAAGGAAGATAAAGATTTTAATAGTATTAGAAATGATAGTAGATTTATATCATTAATTGAAGAAAAAAGTGGTGACAATTTGATAAACTAGGAGTTTTTTGATATAAATAAAATATAATTATATAGAAAGGACTGAATATATGATAATAATTAAAACGGAGCAGGAAATTGAAATGATGAAAAAAGCTGGTGAACTTTTGGCTAACACTCATAAAGAAATAGCTAAAATCATAAAACCAGGTATTACTACCTATGAAATAGATGAGTTTGTAGAGGAATATTTAAAAAGACATAATGCTACTCCAGAACAAAAAGGCTATAAAGGCTTCCCCTACGCCACTTGTGCTTCTATAAATGATGAAATATGTCATGGATTTCCTAGAAAGGAACCATTAAAGGACGGAGATATAGTTACCATAGATATGGTGGTAAATTTAGATGGTTGGCTGGCAGACTCAGCTTGGAGTTATGGAGTTGGAAATATATCTGAAGAAGCACAAAAACTTTTAGATGTAACAAAGAAAGCTCTTTATATAGGAATAGAACAGGCAGTAATAGGTAATAGAGTAGGGGATATATCCCACGCAATTCAAACCTATGTAGAATCTCAAGGCTTTTCCATAGTAAGGGATTTTGTTGGCCATGGCATAGGAAGAAATATGCATGAAGACCCACAAGTTCCTCATTTTGGACGTCCTGGAAGAGGACCTAGATTAATGGAAGGAATGGTTTTAACTATAGAACCTATGGTGAATGTAGGGAAATACAACTGTACCGTTGACGATGATGGTTGGACAGCTAGAACCATAGATGGTAGTCTTTCAGCCCAATATGAACACACCTTAGCCATTACAAAAGATGGACCATTAATATTAACGGATCAAGAATAGTAGAAGTGCAAGAGAGATGCAAGAGGGACAGTTCCTTTGATGCAAGAGGGACAGTTCCTTTTGCACTATCGCTAATTTTCCATTGCAAGTGATGCAAAAACATCTGTCCCTGCTGCAACCAAGTGATGCAAAAACATCTGTCCCTGCTGCATCAATTAAGAGGTGAAAATTATGATTAGGGTTTTAATTGTAGATGATCAGGCCCTTATTAGGGAAGGATTAAATCTAATGTTAAGCCTTTATAAGGAAATAGAAATAGTAGGCGAAGCTACCAATGGTAAAGAGGCCATTGAAATCCTTGGTAAGAAAAATGTAGATGTAATTCTAATGGATATTAGAATGCCAATTATGAATGGTGTTGAGGCCACAAAAATTATTAAAGAAACATATCCTTATATAAAAATATTAATATTAACCACTTTCAATGAAGACGAATATATTTTTGAAGGATTAAATAATGGTGCAGATGGATATCTTTTAAAAGATATTGGTTCAGAAGAATTGGTAAACAATATTAAAAATGTATATCAAGGGGACATGTTGTTTCATGGTGAAGTGGCAAAGACCATAGCCAGTGCCATAAGGGGTAAAAAATCTCTTCATAATAAAATAAATCATAAAGAACTTACTCCTAGGGAAATGGAGATAGCAGAACTAATAGGTAAAGGGAAAAACAATAAAGAAATAAGTGAAATATTATACATAACAGAAGGAACTGTTAAAAATCATGTAACCAATATATTAGCTAAATTAGAATTAAGAGATAGAACACAATTAGCCCTATTAATTAAAAATAAGTAATTATTATTTAAGTTATAAAATCTAAATAAAATAATAATTAGGGAAATTTTTAGGAGGCTAGTAAATGGGGAACTGGGGGAGATATACTTATATTTTAAGATATTTGGTATACTTAGCAATATTAATTGATATTGTATCTAGAAACATGGGAAATATTAACTATATAATCATATTTTTAATATTATTTATAATTGCCATTATTAACGATTATTTTAGATTTAATTATTTTTACAATATATCAGCAAAAATATTTTATACTTCCATATTAATTTCCATATTAATTGGCGCTTTTCTAAATTTTTTTATTGTAGGATATATAAATATTTATTTATATATGATTTTATTTGATATAGCTTTTATTAGTGATAAAAAAGCAGCTAAATATTTATATATTTTTAATGTATTTATGCTAATATTTGTTCCCTTACAAAGAATAGCATTTTTAGACAAAATAGGAATTATCCAAGTGTTTAAAGAAAATATATTAGATCTTATTATGTTTATTGTATTTTTGTTTTTTAGTACCATTAGTTTATTTTCTTATAGGGCATTAATATTAGAAAAAGCCAGAGTAGAAAAGCTTAATAAAGAAATAGAAGCCTTAACTATTGCAAAAGAAAGAAGTAGAGTAGCCCAGGAAATTCACGATAATTTAGGCCATAGTCTTGTGGCTTTAAATATGAATTTAGATGTAGTATCTAATATATTAGATAAGGATATAGAAAAAACCAAAGAATTAATTAATAAATGTCAAAATTTAGCTTATGATAGTATGAAAAATTTGAGA
>JAAZMA010000014.1 GCA_012799055.1 Tissierellia bacterium | reverse complement strand
TAAGGTAAAAAAATCTAATATTAAGAACTCTATAAAAGATAGTCATGGAACAGGGTTTTTATTGAACTATTTCATAGATTCATATACAATAGAAATAATCTAATATAGATTGACATAGAACTTTTTAGGTTGTAATATTAAATTTTAGCTATATATGATTATTTAACCACTAAAATGGTCATCTATATTAAATATATATAATAATAATTACACATATTATTATATATCATATAAAAAATAATATAAAAATAAAAAATATAATTAGTATAAAGGAGGATAATTAATGCCTGGAAAATTGACCAATAATATTGGAACCATAATTATTGATGATAACGTATTAGCTTCTATAGCTGGGGCTTCTGCAATGGAATGTTATGGATTAGTGGGGATGGCAGCAAAATCTGCTGCTGGAGGTTTAGTGGAACTTTTAAAAAGAGAACACTCTAGTAAAGGTGTAAAGGTATATACTGAAAAAGATGAAATCACAATTGAGTTGTTTGTAATTGTAGAATTTGGTACAAGAATATCTGTAGTTGCAAACAATATTATTGAAAAAGTAAAATATAATATTGAGCATCTAACAGGAATGAATGTTAAAAAAGTAAACATTAATGTTCAGGGTGTTAGGGTGCAAAAGTAACTTAAGGAGGTATAGAGGATTTGAAATCTGAATACACATATATCGATCAACAACTATTGAAGGAAATGATAATAGCAGGCGCACAATCCCTTGAAAAAAACAAACAAATTGTTGATGCCTTAAATGTATTCCCTGTTCCTGATGGTGATACAGGGACAAATATGTCATTGACAATGCAATCTGCTATAAAGGAAATAAAAAATAATCAAACTAATTCGTTAGAAGAAGTAGCAAATTTGGTGGCTCATGGCTCTTTGATGGGTGCTAGAGGTAATTCAGGGGTTATTTTATCACAATTATTAAGAGGATTTGCTAAAGGCCTGAAGGGTAAGGAAAAGGCCAATACAAGAGATCTTGCTAAGGCTCTAAAAATGGCTTCAGATACTGCATATAAAGCTGTCATGAAACCAGTAGAAGGCACCATATTAACTGTAGCTAGAGAAAGTGCTGAAGAGGCTATTATAATAGCAAGAAAGGAAAAAAATATAGCAAACTTTTTGGAAAAGGTCATATTGAAAGGTGATGAAACCTTAAGAAGGACCCCAGATATGCTAAAGGTATTAAAGGAAGCAGGAGTTGTAGACTCTGGTGGTAAAGGGTTATTATATATATATTTAGGAGCTTTTGAAGTAATCACTGGGGAAAAATTAGAAACAGATGATCCGGAAATTCCTCATCAAACTATTGACGAGGTAGAATATGTAGAAGGGGATATAGAATTTGGCTATTGTACAGAATTTATTGTAGATGCAGGTCGAAATAATCCTGATATTGATCGACTAAGAAACACTATTAAAAACTACGGTGATTCTATGTTGGTAGTGGGCAGTGATAATATTATAAAAGTACATATTCACACCAATAATCCAGGGGAAGTTATAGAACATGGGTTGAAATTAGGATATTTAAAAGATATCAAAATTGACAATATGAGACTACAACATAGAAATCAAAATTTCAAGGAAAATGATAAATATCTACCTAAGGAGCCACAGAAGAAATATGGATTTATTACTGTTGCTAAGGGGACAGGATTATCTAATATATTTAAAGATTTTGGTGTTGACCATGTCATCGAGGGTGGTCAGACTATGAATCCTAGTACGGAAGATTTCCTAAAAGCTATTGATACTATTGATGCAGAAACGATTTTTATATTACCAAATAATAGCAATATAATTATGGCATCAAATCAAGCAAAGGAAGTTTCTAAAAAGGATATTATAGTTATACCTACCAAATCAATTCCACAGGGTATAGCATCCTTAATGGCTTTTAACCTTGAAAATACTCCAAAGGAAAATGAAGAATTAATGAAAGAAGCTATTAAAACCGTTAAAACTGGTGAAGTTACCTATGCGGTTAGAGATACCAGTTATAATGACATTACCATAAAAAAAGGCAATATACTAGGTATTGGAGAAAATGGTATTCAATCGGTCGGAAAAGATATACATAAAACCTCCTTGGAACTTTTAAATAATATGGTAACGGAAGATAATGAAATGATTACAATTTTTTATGGTGAAGATGTAGAAGAAAAGGAAGCTAAAGAATTAAGTGATAAATTAGAAGAAGTGTTTCCAGAATGTGATATTGAATTATACTATGGAGGTCAGCCATTATACTATTATATTTTTTCTGTAGAATAATATTTTGAACTGGGAGATTTATAGGAGTGAAAACTCATGGAGGTACTTAAAAGAGACATTCGATATGTTAAAGGTGTAGGCCCTAAAAGGCTATCCCTATTAAATAGATTAAATATTTATTATGTAGAAGATATGATTTATC